>JBGOYQ010000229.1:0-3287 GCA_041479735.1 Anaerolineae bacterium
CTCATAGCGCTAAGAGTGGGGGGCTGTCCCACCGATATGACCTTTTGGGACAGCCCCGTGGATGCGTGCCGTCCATCGCGCTGAGATCGTGGCGTCGCAGCCTGACGACGCGCTGGCCGACAGGCCTGGGTGGACGCAGTCGCTAGCCCCGCGGGTTAGCGAGTACATGGCATAGGTTCGCGGGCGAGACTCCGCAGGACAGATATGCCCCCCCGGGGGCAAAGGACAAGGCCGGCACATTCTGCCGGCCTCGCGTTTGACGCGTGACCCCCGCCTGCTAAAGCGGCCTTAGGACGCGATCCTCGCGTAGTCTCTTGAACCACAGCGAAGCGCCGCGCGGCATCGACTCGACCGCCGCTTCCTGCCAGGCGCGGACACCCAGGCCTTGAATCGTCTGGGGACGGTAGCCGACTGAGCGCCACGACCCGGCATGCTGGGCCAGGTAGGGAGGCAGGAAGAGCAGCGACGCCTCGCTCTGGAGCTCGGCCGAGGCTGTCTCGACCGCCTCCATCAGCGCCGGGATGGCCTGATCGAGGGGCAGCCCGGCTTCGAAATACAGCTCGTCGATTCGGGTCACCAGGTTCTCGACCTGCCAACCGGCGACGCCCGCCAGCGTCCCGTCGCGATCGATCAGTAGGAACGCCTTCTCGCCAAAGCTGGCCATCACGTCACCGCGGCTCATGCGCCGCTTGCCGTGGGTCACGCGGCTGATGAAGCGGGCGATCTCATCGGCATCCTGGGGACGCCCGCGCCGGATGATGATCTGGCCGGGGCGGGCTGGCGGGGGCGAAGGCAACAGTGGCTCTTCGGGCTTGGGCAACTTGGCCCACGAAGCCTGGACCTGGTCCCAGGTGTTCTCGAAGGAGCCGTCGTTGTGGATGGTGATCTTGGCGGCGCGCACCTTGATCGTCTGCGGAGACTGCGCGGTGATGCGCTGGCGAGCAGCCGGCTCCGACATGTGCCGCTTGTGCATCAGTCGGGAGATCTGCATCGCCCCCGTCGCGTCGACGACCCAGATCGAGTCGCAGCCCGCCGCCAGATCGGACTCGAGCAGCTTAATGGCCTCGATGACGACTACGCTCTGCTTGGCGCGACGGATCAGCAGATCGACGGCGTGCGTGACGAGCGGGTGGATGATGGCTTCCAGCCTCTCGAGCGCCGTCGGATCGGTGAACGCGATCCGCGCCATGCGATTGCGGTCGATCTGGCCTTCTTCGTCGAGGACCCATTCCCCGAAGGCCTTGACGACGAGAGGGTATCCCGGCGCGCCCTTGGCCATGGCGCGATGACCAAGCGCGTCGGCGTCGATGCCGTACGCGCCCAGGTGCTCGAGCATCTTGCGGACGACGCTCTTGCCTGTGGCGATATTGCCGGTCAAACCGATGACGTATTTGCCCGCCCAGCGACTCAAGAGCACCCCTCCCTTTCGTCGAGCGCGTCGAGGATTCTAGACCCCGGTTGGACCATTGTCAAAGACGCAGGTTACTGCTTGGGTTGGACGAAATACACCTGACCCCCGGCGGCGACGAACAGATCGCTCGGGGGTCCAAGGGCGATGGCGCTGACCTCGCCGCGCAAAGGCTGCTGCGGCAGATACAGCCCCTGATAGACCAACCGCATACTGTAATGGTAGACGCCGCCCGTCAGCCGGTCGAGGAAGTACAGTGAGGGTTCGGGCGGCGATCCGTACACGAGGGTGATCGGCTGGGCCCCGGGGATGTGATCGTTCGCCTGGCCGCCCGGCCGCTCATCCTGGAAGCTCAGATCCTTCTCGCATTCGACCCGGATATGCTTGGAACCGTCCTGCGCGGTTTCCGTCGTCCGACGGCAGCGCGTAAGTTTGCCGGTGTCGTACAGGATGAACAGCTCCTCCTGGGTCATCGCCAGGCTGATGGCGCCGCTCAGGTTGGGAACGGACTCGGCGAAATACAGCGCCGGCGACCCGCTGAAGAGCCCGCCGGCCGCGTCGTAGGTCCAGACCGCGTTGGCTTTCGGATCGAGCACATAGAGCTTGTTGTTGGAGACGGCGATCGACTTGACTAGGCCCCAACCGGTGTCGGGCGGGGTCAGCTGGCCGGTGGCCGGCTGACGGCCGGGGGCGCAGTACAGCAGCGAGCCGCCCGAATCGATGGCGACCATGCCTTCGGCACCCAGCGCGCCCGGCTCGCCTTGAACCGCGATCGATACCGGCTCGCCGATGGCCTTGACGCTGCCCTTGCCCTTCAGGCACTTGAAGTCGCTATCGATCTCGTAGCCGCGACCGGTCGCCCACGCGTGCCAGATAGTCTGCTGGGCCGAATCGAGCACATACAGGTCGCTGGTCGTCGCCGCCAAGCCTGTCAGGCGCGCCCCGGAACCGAAGCCCCCGCTGAGCACCGGCCGGTACTCGGCATGCGTGATCATGTCGATGCTGTCGAGGGCCTGCTGCACGGACTGCCTCAAGCTGTCGGCGTCGCTGCTGCTCCCGTAATGGGATGCCAGGTCCAGCATTTGTTTAGCCTGGTCCCAGTATGGCCTGGAGCCGGCGGGATCCGGCTGGAGCTGAGCGGAGACGACCGCTGACTGGGCGGCGGACACATAAGTCTGGAACTGCTCGCCGCGGCCGCGGCGGAAGTACACCAGGCTGGCGATGATCACGATCAAGACCGGAACGGCGATGGCCGTCCCGGCCAGCAGGCTGGGCGAGAACGAACCCGGGCGACCGGGCTCGACCAATCCGGGCGCCATCCGGCCAAGCAGCTGGATCAACCAGTTCCCCAGGGACGAGAGCCCGGCTTGAAGCCGTCGGGAGGCCTGGTTGAGCCGGCGCGACAACCCGACGGGCATCATCGGCCGGGCCGAGCCGCGCGGCGTTCGAGGCGATGACGGCCGCGCCGCCCGTCTGACGGCGGGGGCAGCCGCGGCCGCCGATGCCCGGGCTGCTGCCGGCCTGCGCTCGCCGGCCAACGTCATTCGCATCAGCAAGCCGGTCAGGTCATGGGTGCTGCCGGCGGCCAGCCGTTCGACGCCATCGCCCAGGTCGTGATCCAGCAAGCCATTCAAAATCGTGTCGGCCCAAATTGGCGGGGCGGCCGTCGTCAGGATGACCAAGTCCCCCGGTTGGGCTTCAAGGTGATGAAAGCGTTGGAGAGGCGCGGCCGCCAGGCCCAGCGGCCGCGAGGCAGCTTCCTCCGACACCAATCGATTAACCTGGCCCGGCCGGATGACAATCGCCTGCCCGACGCCGCTTTGCGCCAGATACAAGTCGCGCCCGCGCAACACGCCCAGCATCATCCGCCCCTGCACGC
>JBGOYQ010000230.1:0-3283 GCA_041479735.1 Anaerolineae bacterium
ATCAAGACGCCGGCTGCAGCCAGCATGGTCAGGGGCCCCAGCCAACGTCCCCAGCCCAGCCAGCGCTCCAGGAGGCCGGCCCAAACGTCCACCAAGGTGCCGTGAGTCAGCCCGAGCAGGGCAAGGGCAGTCACGAGCGACGCCCCGATCAAGACCAAGCTGCCCACGTCGTCGACGTACTCCAGACCGCGCTCGTACAACTCGCGCCAGCCGGATGTCGACGGCTCGTCGGCCACGAGCCTCTTGACACTATGGTTCTGCAGATTCATCAGGCTAATCCGGCCTCACAAACAAAGGCCGGGCGCGGCGATGAGAAGCGCCCGGCGGGCCTTGGCTCCTGGGGTCGCCTAGAAGGTGGACAGGGGCTCGCGTTCTCCGGCCGACTCCGGGGCAGGGTTATCCGGCTCGTCTTGTTGAGGGACTTGGCGCAAGCTCAGTCCCAGCCGACGATCCTGGGCAACGATATTCACCACGCGCGCTCGGACGCGTTCGCCCTCGCGCACCACACTGCGCGGGTTCAGGAAGCTGCCGTCGCCCAGCTCGGTCACGTGGATCAACCCTTCGAGCCCATCCTCGATCCCCACGAACGCCCCGAATCGAACGACGTTGGTGATCACACCTTCGACGATCTGGCCGACGGCGAAGCGCTCCTCGACCGTAGCCCATGGGTCGGGCAGCAGCTCCTTCAAGCTCAACGCTACCCTCGCCTGGTCGCGGTCGACCGACAGCACCTGGACCTCGAGCGACTGGCCGCACGACACCACGTCCGCCGGATGGCGCACGCGCCCCCACGAGAGCTCGGATACGTGGATCAAACCTTCCAAGCCACCGAGGTCGACGAACACGCCGAAGCGAGTGATGTTGGTCACGTCGCCGCGCACGCGTGCGCCGGGCTTGAGGTTGGACAGCAGCTCCGCACGGCGACCCGGTCCGGCCTGAGCGGCCCGCTGCGAGAACACAAGCCGTCCGCGCTCAGGATCGAACTCGATCACCTTCAAGCACAGCTGGCGGCCGACCATGGCTGACAAAGCCCCGGACCGGTCCGTGCCCTCGGGCGCTGGCTGCATTTCAACGAGATGGGAGATGGGGATGAACCCCCGCAGGCTGCGCGCCTCGACCAGCAAGCCGCCGCGGTTGAAACCGATCACGTTCAGATCAACGGTGTCGTCCGCCTCATACAGCTGGCGGGCCCAGCTCCAGTCTTCCGCCGAGGTTTGCGGGCCGAGCCGCTCCCCCGAGAAGCCGTCTGCCCGACCATGGGTTGGAAGCGCGTGTTCCTCTTCCTCCTGCAAAATCGCCGCCCACCAGGACTCATCCAGCGGTTGCCCCGACTCGTTCTCGCTCTCCATCCTTACCACCTCGGCGAACAACAAAGATAATCAGAGCCAAAACCCCTTCGTACTCATGTAGCATACTTGAATCCGGCCGGCGCGCAAGCGCTTACACCCCAGCCGGCTCCTGCCGGGCGTTGGACTCGCGCTCCATGTCCGAGATTGCTTGGGCAACCGCCTCGATGGCTACGCGCTGCTTGCGGTAGAGGTCGGCCTCGGACATCGCCAGGCGCAAGGCGACGTCACGCACCTTGCGGCCCTCGAGGAATTTCATCTCCAGGATGTTGTACAGCATCCATTCACCGGTGAAGCGGCGCTCGCCTTCGGGCCGCGTCCGCTCGATGGCCCGCTTCAAGATAGCCCGCAACGCGTTCACCGGACTGCCGTCGTGCTCCTGCATGGCCTGGCGCACGACGTTCAGACTGAGCAGCGGGCTGCTGGTCAGGCGCGGGCCGCCCCAGTAGTGTCCCAGTGCGTCACGCACGAGGTTGACCAGATCCGCCTCGTCCTGCGTGCCGTTGACGGGCGAGGTCAGGGCTTCCAGGCCAGCATAGCGAGCGGCGGCCCGCATGCGCTGGATGGCTTCGACCTGGGGCACCAGCCGATCCATCGTGGCGAAGATCTCCCTCTGCAGGATGCGATCGGTCAACGCCACCGCCGCCCGGTCGACGAGCAGATTGAGCTCCCTGGCCTGATCCGCGCTCAACTCGGGCAACTGGTCGCCGGAACGGATCCCCATCAGGCCCTGCACTTCCATGGAATCGGGCGAGTGAAGGGGGATTAGCCAGAAAGCGTCCCAGGCGAACACCGTCCCCAGCAAAGGGATCTCCTGTTTGCGGTCGGTCATGAGCAGGGCCGGGAGCTCGGCCTTGGTGCGCATGGGGTCTTCGGGGCCGACGGACACCTCCAGCTCCAGCCCCTGCGGCCCGGTGGCGGCGATGAACGCCGATTCGGCACCGGTGATGTCACAGGTCGCGTTCAAGACCGCCTCGAGGAACTGCTTGACGTCCCCGGTCGTGAGCAGCCGTTCCTCAAGGACCTGAAGCCGGACCACATCGTGACGGTCCTCTCCATAGAACAGCCAGCGTTCGATCGGACGGCGCACCAGCGTGATGACGTACTGCAGCAGGAGCAGACTGGCCACGAGTGCGAACGGCACCAGACCGCTGTTCACAATCCCTAGGAACGAACTGGCCCGGTTGACGAGCACCGTCACGGCCAGGACGCTCGAGGCCACGAACGGACCGCGCAGTATCCACTGGAAGAGGCGCGCCTTGACCACGCGGTCGGGGTAGCTCACGCCAAAGTAGGCGACTGCGTACGCCATCAGGACCAGCAGGAATGCGACGGTGATATTGATGAAGGCCAGGACCGCCCAGAAGGCGATCGGTATCCGCAGCAACGGGGCGCCCCCCAACATCAGGAAGGGGAACGCTCCCAGCAGCGGGCCGAACGAGCCGGCAGTCAGGTAAGCCATCCGCCGACGGCTGTCGCGCGTCAGACAGCGCTTGTACGTCCGCCAGTAATTGATCCCCGCCACCGCCAAAGTCCCGGCGATGAAGACAACGAAGAGCCAGAAGAGGGGGCCTGGAGCCAGGTAACCGACGGGTCCCACCCGAACAACGCCGCGCCCCACATACGGAGTGAGGGTCGCCACCACCAGCGTCGCCAGGCTGGCCGCGTAGCTCAGCCGGATCAACAGCGTGCGCTTGCCTCGCGAGGGGCGTCCCGTGGAAGCCAACAGGTCGTCGGACAGGTGGAAGACGGCCGTGGGAAGGAAGGCGATTCCCACCCACTGTAGTCGGAGCCAGACCTCCATGTCGGACGTGCGCGGTGACAGGCTGGCCAGCACATCCCCGAAGTACACGACCGACAGGCAGGCCAGGACCAGGGCGAAGGTACGCGCCACGCGTTCACGCAGATTAAAGGTCAGGGCATACAAGAGCAGAGCG
>JBGOYQ010000231.1:0-3279 GCA_041479735.1 Anaerolineae bacterium
ACTTTCGCAATTTCGTCCGGCTCGAAACGGAGATTCCCACCGGCGCCACGCTCCTCGTCGGCGCCAACGCCCAGGGCAAGACCAGCCTGCTCGAGTCGATCTATTACCTGGCCGGCGCCAGCTCCCCGCACGCGGCCCACGACCGCCAACTGATCAACTTCCTGGCCCTGCGCCAGGAAAGACCCTTCGCCCGCCTATCGGCCGAAGTCCGCCGGGGGGATCATCTCCAAAGGATTGAGATCCGGATCATCCTCGATCCGTCTGTCACGGCCGGCGAGCAGCGGCTGCACAAGGAAGTCCTGATCAACGGCGTCAAACGTCGCGTGGCCGACCTGGCGACCGGCATCAACGCCGTCCTCTTCCTCCCCCAGGATTTGCGGGTGATTGAGGGTTCCCCCGGCGATCGCCGGCGCTACCTGGATGCGGTCCTGTCACAGGCCGATATCGCCTACGCCGAGGCGCTATCCGAGTACGCCAAGGTACTGTCGCAGCGCAATGCCCTGCTCAAGCAGCTTCAGGATCGCAACGGCAACGACGAGCAGATGGAGTTCTGGGACGAGCAGCTGGCCGAGTTCGGTGCAACCCTGATCCGCAGCCGCGCGCTGGCGCTGATCGAGATCGAGCGCCTGGCGGCCTCGATCCACGGCGCGCTGAGTCGCGGCCAGGAGACTCTCCGGCTCGACTACCTGCCGGCCTTCGACCCGGCCGGACATCCGGAGGCGCAACTCGGCCTGCCGCTGCACGCGCCTGTCGATCGAACCGGTATCGCGCGCACGATCATCCGGGATGGGCTGCTTCAAGCGCTGCAGAGATGCCGGCGCGAGGAGATCGCTCGCGGTGTGACCACGCTCGGTCCACACCGCGATGATGTCCGTTTCGCCGCCAACGGGATCGACCTGCGCTATTACGGCTCGCGCGGCCAGAACCGAACGGCGATGCTTTCGGCCAAATTAGCGGAGACCGAATGGCTGTGCAGCCGGACGGGAGAATGGCCGGTGCTGCTCTTGGATGAGGTGCTGGCCGAACTGGACGCCGAACGGCGCGCAGACCTGCTCGGACGCGTCCTGGCCGCGCCTCAGGTCTTACTGACGGCCGCCGATGCCGAGATGTTCACGCCGGCCTTTCGTAAACGCGCCAATATCTGGAAGATCGACGCCGGTCAGCTTCTGCCGGCCGCCTGACCCCTCACTCCAACGGCCGCTTGAGGGGCACGCCCGGACGCCGCGGATAGCCGGCCGGCGTTGCCGCGACCTTGTCCATGACCACCAGATAGCGAGTCTCCGGCACCCGAGGCAGCTCGACCGGGATGATTTGTGCCATCCGGCCGCCGAGCATGCGCAAGGCCGGCTCGGCAGCGTGGGCCTCGGCCGGCCCGGTCTCCCCCTTCTGGGCGATCGCCTTACCCCCCAGCTTCAGGAGTGGCAGAAGGTACTCGACCACAACCGGGAGCTGGGCTACGGCCCTGGCCGTCGCCCAGTCATACGCCTGACGATGGCCGGCCAAGTGGCCAACCTCTTCCGCCCGCCCATGAATCACCTCGACCCCCTCCAATTCCAGTGCTTCCAAGACATGTCGGCAGAACTCGGCCTTCTTGCCCGTGGCCTCAATCAGCGTGACCTGCAAGCGGGGGAAAGCGATCTTGAGCGGGAGGCCGGGGAACCCGGCGCCGGCGCCGATGTCGACCAAGCGTCCGGTCGGCTGCGGCCGCATCGCCAGCACACAGCTGAGCGAGTCGACAAAATGCTTAACCTCGATCTCTGCCGGATCGGTGATGGCCGTCAGGTTGGACCGGTCGTTCCATTCGACCAGCTCGCGTGCGTACCAGGCGAAGGCTTCGAGCTGACGCCGGGTCAACATCACCCCAAACCGGGTGCGGGCGGTTTCTTGAAGCTCGGGCAACTCGACGGCGACCGGCACTCAGGCCACCCGGGGGATATGGAAGCAAGAGCGGACTTCGCCCACGAGCAGCCCGCGGAAGTTGGTGACGGGCTGCGCCCCAAATTCGCCCAGCGCTTCCACCGCCTGATCGTCCAGCACTCCCAAGTCGATCAACACGGTCAGCGCGGCGCGGGCCGCGGCCCGCTGGCCGGGGGGACTGTCACTGCGCTTGCCCAGGTCACCATCGGAAACTTTCATGGCGATCCCGAGCGCCGGCGATCCGAGGCCGAGCGCCCCGGGCGCCAATGCCATGCCGCGGTAGCCTTCCGCGCCCCCTTTACACAACACCCGGCCTCGCGCCGCCTGCATCAGTAGCGTGTCGAATCGCCCGGGGCCCGCGACCATGTCGGGATTTGCAGTCATCGCGCCCATGATCCGACGGCAGGCGGCCGCCCGTGCCGGCGGCAGTGAGGACGGGTCGGCCAGGCGCGCGTACGCCGTGGCCGCGGCGCGCAATGGGACGGCGAAAGTGGGGACGGAGCAACCGTCGATGCCGACGTGAACTTGCTGCGGGTCGAGCCCGCACATGTCGGCGAAGGCTTGAAGGATTCGCAGTTGGACCGGGTGCGACGGGTCTTCGTACGAATCGAGCGGCTCTGAGCGGTAGCGTGCCAGACTGAGCATGCCCGTATGTTTTCCGGAGCAGTTGTGCCGGTTGGGGCCTGGGGGCTGGCCCTCAGCCGCCAGGCGCCGACGGGTCTCGTCGTCATAGGGCGGGTGCGTGCCGCAGCGCAAATCCGATTCCCTCACGCCCGTCTTGGTCTGGACGACGGTGATCAGATCGACGTGGGCGTCGGTCCCGGAGTGTGAGGCGCAGATGATGGCGAGTTCGCGCGGGGTCAGCCCGAAGGAATCGGCGGCCCCGCTCTCCAGCAAAGGCAGCGCTTGGAAGGGTTTGGCGCTGGATCGCAGGAACGATACCGTCTCAGGGTTGCCCCAGCTGGCGACGACGCGTCCGGAGGCATCAGCCACGGCCACGGCGCCATAGTGGAGGGACTCGACCGTGTCGCCACGGGTGATCTCGACGACCGGTTGATAACCCGAGGGACCCGGCTCGGCCGTCATCCCTCGACGTCCTCCAGCCGCGCCTGCTGACGGGCAAGGCCCAGCTCAAGGCGAAGCAAGCCGGCATCGCGTCGCGAGGCGGGCAGCTTGTACGGCCGCAACAGCTGCCCGGCCAGCGTCGTGATCGCCTCGGCTTGGTCGGCCCGATCGCCCAGTCTGTGCAGCCGTTCGGGAACCCTCTGCAGCCATGCCGCCATCGCCGTGACATGTTTGCGTTCGATGACTCCATCGCGCCCGGCGACGATGGTGTAGCCGCGCATCGACGGCCCCGAGAGG
>JBGOYQ010000232.1:0-3261 GCA_041479735.1 Anaerolineae bacterium
CCAGCATCTGTGCGCTAGCGGCGCGGTAGTTGAGCAGGTTGATGTTCTGCTGCAGCAGAAAGCCGATTCCGCCGCCGCCGGCAAAGCCGATGATCGTCGACATGCGCACGTTGATGTCCCAGCGGTACATCGTGAACGAGATGTACGGTGGAACGATCTGCGGGATGACGGCGTAGACGACGGTCTGGATCTTGGTCGCGCCGGTTGCGCGGACGGCTTCGAGCGGGCCGGACAGGATGCTCTCCACCTGCTCGGAATACAGCTTGGCCAAGGCCGCGATCGTGTGCAGCGACAGCGCCAACACGCCGGCGAACGGGCCGATCCCCACCCAGACGGCGAAGACGATAACCATGATCAGCGGCTCGATCGACCGAAGCCCGTTGAACAGCGTTCGCGTTGCATAGTACACGGCCATGCCGACCGGGATGGGGGTATCGCTCGGGGCGATCGCCACCAGGGCGATGCCGGCGGCCGCGCCTATGCCGGCAGGAATCCATAGCGTCTTGAGCGGATCGTCGATCTGGTAGAGCCAGTTGAGGCCGGCGCCCAGGATGGCCATAAGTGTGGCACCCGCGGCCGCCCCGAGCACAATGTTGAGTGCTTTGTTGGCTGCAAGCGGAAGGTGTTCGGCCAGCCAGCGGCCCACGCCGCCGCCGACGCCGACGAACACCGCCGCCCCTAGCAGGGCCGTCAGCAGGGCGATCACCATGCCCAGGACGTCCCCCAGGTCGCCTACGAAGCTGCCCAAGAATCCGAACCGGCCCAGACGTGGCGCCACGGCTGCGCCCAGATCGAGGGCGAGGTGGGCGAGCAGGAACAGTGACAGGACGCCGATTAGCGCCACGACCAGCAAGGTGAACATTCGGACGGCGCGTAGCCATCGGCCGGGGGGCTTGATTTCCACCTGCGGGAGCGCCCAGCGAGCGCCAAGCCAGGCCACGACCAATCCGGCGACCAACCCGATGATGTTCCATGTCAGGCTACTCAAAAAAGCCTGACTCGCCTGGCCGATCTGCCCCGCGGTCCATGCGCCGGCAATGAGTCCGGCAGGAAGGAAGAGGATCCCCAGGACCACGCTGGTGAGCGGGCTGGTGATGTCCTTCATCATATTGCGTGCCGCCAAGAAGCTGGCTGGGATGGCGAGGGCCGTGCCCAGTGTGGTCGCCAGGAGCGCCAGAAAGACGGTCTCGATGATCTTGTCCCAAGTGTCGCGAGCCGTTTGCGTCAGGTGCGGGGCACCGACATCGCGGCGTGTCACGGCCCGGATGTACTGAACTTGTGTGTCGGGGCGGCCAGGCAACGTGACGTCCATCTTGAAATGGCCGGATCCGTCGGCGGCGAGTTGGCCCAGCGGCAGGGTGACGTTGCTGGGAGGGATGAAGCCGATCGGCCCGGCTGTGTTCGGGTAGAAGTGAAATCCCTCCACGGAGACCAGGGATTTCGGATCGGAGCACGCCGGTGTGACGACTAGATAGGGGCTCTGTTGGTTCACCGCCGGCGGCGTGTAGCCTCCGGCGGGGCAAGGGACCATCACCGGAGCATCGACCTGCACCTCGGTCTGTGCGTAAGCCAACAGGTCCGGGTGGGCCAGGGCGCGCAAGATGCGAACGAGCTGGACCTGGCGGACCGGCGAGCGGGTCTCGTCCAGGTTGACCTTCGTGACCTGGAAACCATAGGCATAGACAATGAGCCCGACCAGAATGGCCACTCCCAGTCCGATGGATCGTGCGACTCTGCGAAGGGGCTTCATGGTCTGGGCCTCACCCGACGCGCTCGGCTTCCTTGCCGTAGATTTCCTTGAACCGCCGGTCGTCGATCTCTTTCGGCAGACCGTCGAAGACCAGGCGACCATCCTTCAGCGCGATCACCCGGT
The DNA here is from genome assembly GCA_041479735.1 of Anaerolineae bacterium. Classification (GTDB taxonomy): domain Bacteria; phylum Chloroflexota; class Anaerolineae; order Anaerolineales; family E44-bin32; genus JBGOYQ01. The sequence continues at coordinate 1,874 of JBGOYQ010000232.1, forward strand.
CGGCGTATCGATGCACCAGGTCCAGGAAGTGCAGGCTGCACAGGACGATGGCGTTGCGTTCCTGGTTGATCTGCTCGAGATATTGCATGATGCTGTGCGCCAGCACCGGGTCCAGGCTCGCGACCGGTTCATCGGCCAGGACCATCTCGGGCTCCTGCATCAACGCCCGGGCGATGCCGACGCGCTGCTGCTGGCCGCCGCTCAACTCGTCCGCCCTGTTCTTGGCCTTGTCGGCCAGGCCGAAGCGATCGAGCTCTCGAACGGCCTTCTCCACGTCCTGGCGCGGGAAACGGTTGATAAGGCTCCAGGCGGGGTTCACATACCCTAGGCGGCCTCCCAATACGTTTGTCATCACGCTCGAACGCGAGACAAGATTGAAGTGTTGAAAGACCATGCCGATCCGGCGGCGGATCCGTCGCAACTCATCCGCCGACGCCGCCGTGACGTCGACACCCTTCCAGATGACCTGCCCAGAAGTCGGCTCAACCAGACGGTTGATGCACCGAAGCAACGTCGACTTGCCCGAGCCGCTCAGCCCGACGATGGCCAGGAACTGTCCCTCAGGGACGTCGAAGCTGACCTGGTCGAGGGCCAACACGCCCCCCTCGTAAACCTTGGTCAGGCCTTGCACCTTCAAGGTATCCATCGGGATGTCTGCCATAGTCACCTGGGTCGGGTACATCGACCGCCGGGCGGGCGTACGTACCGCCTGCCTGACTGGCATCCTATGCAACGGCCCCGGGCGGGTAGGCCTCACCGCCCGGGGCTGGATCGCCTGCTAGCGAGTCGGCTCGATGACCGGCGCCGCCGACCCTATCCGTAATACTCTGGGGCCGGGACGCGACATCGCGCCTGCCTCTGGACTTCCTTACTTGCCGATCTTCTCGAGCGTTATGCCGGCGGCCGCAACCATCTTGCGGACGAAGTCATAGTCGGCGTCCTTCGCCGGGCTCAATCCGGTCCACCCATAGAAGTCCTGGCTGCCGATCGACGTGTTCCAGGCGTCGGTCTTGGAGAAGGCTACCAGGGCTGCCTCGATCTGGGCGCGCAGGTCGGCCGGGAACTTCGGAGCGAACGAAAGCGTGTCGTTGGGGATGGCCGGCGAGATCGCCAAGATGCGAAGCTTCTGGATCACGTCCGGCGCCTCCGTTCGGATTGCTGCCCGGGCGTCCAGGACGCGCCAGTCGCCGCACATGAGAGTCTTGCCATCCGTGCTGGGCTTGCAGTCCTTGACCAACTCATCCGGGATATCGACAGGATCGCCTAGCTTCCAGGCGGGCTGGCCCTGAGGCTTGAGCGGGGCGGTGTAGTAGCTGGTGGAGAAATCGACCTCCCCGTTGTAGGCGGCCTTGACCGATTGCGGGTGTCCGCCGGTGGCCACGGATTCG
>JBGOYQ010000233.1:0-3252 GCA_041479735.1 Anaerolineae bacterium
GGCCCGGGGGCCGAGGACATCCGCAAGATGGTGGGTTCGAAGGCCCGCTTTGTGGAGCAGACACAACGAAAGGGCACAGGTCATGCCACCCTGCAAGGGTCAAAGACCTTGAAGGGTCAATCGGAGCTGGTCCTGGTCACGAACGCCGACCTGCCATTGTTGACCGCCGAGACGTTGAGGCGCCTGGTGGCTGGGCAAGAAGCCAATCCCGGCCCGCTGACGCTCCTCAGTGTGCAGTCCGACTCGGCGCGGGGATTTGGCCGAGTGATTCGGGACGCCGCAGGCCGGGTGGCCCGGATCGTCGAGGAAGCGCACGCGACCCCCGAGGAGCGCACGATCCGGGATCTCAACGTGGGTGCATACTGTTTTCGCGCCTCCTGGTTGTGGGATTCGCTGCCGCGGCTGCCACTCTCCCCCAAGGGCGAGTACTACCTGACCGATCTCATCGCGATGGCGGCCGGCGAAGGCGGGGAGATCGTCTGTGTTGAGTGCCAGGATGTGGATGAGGTGATCGGCATCAACACGCGCGAACATCTGGCCCAGGCGGAAGCAGCGCTGCGGCGCCGGATCAACCGGCGATGGATGCTGGCCGGCGTCACGTTGGTCGACCCGGCAACGGCCTACATCGGCCCGGATGTCACCCTCGACCAGGATTGCGTTATCCTGCCCAACACATGCCTGGAGGGAGCGACGGCTGCCGGCAAGGCATGCCGCATCGGCCCCAACACGATCATCCGGGACACGACGATGGGGGATCGCTGCACGGTCGAGGCATCGGTGCTGGAGGGCGCGCGCTTGGACGATGAGGTCGACATCGGCCCGTTCGCCCACCTGCGGCCGGGTGCCCACTTAATGCGCGGCGTCCACATGGGCAACTTCGGCGAGGTCAAGAGCAGCACGCTTGGTCCGGGGACCAAGATGGGTCACTTCTCGTACGTCGGCGACGCCACGATCGGTGCGGACGTCAACATCGGCGCGGGGGCAATCACCTGCAACTTCGACGGAGAGAAGAAGAATCCGACCGAAATCGGCGCCGAGGCGTTCATCGGCAGTGACACCATGCTCGTGGCGCCTGTCCGGGTCGGGCGGGGGGCGCGGACCGGCGCCGGCGCGGTCGTCACCAAAGATGTTCCTGATGACACGCTGGCCGTCGGCATGCCGGCCCGTAACATTCGCAAGCTCAAGCGGCCGGGTTGAGACAGCCGCTCGAGTCAGCCTGAGGAGCGTCATGATCACGGACAGCCAGCGCGACGAACTCATAACGCGGGCGCGGGAAGCCCGTAAGCAGGCCTATGCACCCTACTCCCAGTATCCCGTCGGTGCGGCGATCCTGGGCTCATCGGGCAGGATCTACACGGGCGTGAATGTCGAAAACGCCGCATACCCGACTAGCATCTGCGCCGAGCGCACGGCCGTCTTCAAGGCGGTTTCCGAAGGCGAGCGAAGTTTCCAGGCCGTCGCCGTCGTGACCGAGAACGGCGGATCACCCTGCGGCTCGTGCCGCCAGGTGCTGTCCGAGTTTGGCCAGGACATCCAGGTGCTGATCGCCGACGGCCTGGGACGGCTGACCTTCGAGACGAACGTAGGCTCGCTCCTGCCAAATGCGTTTGGTCCAGAGCACCTCCTCGGCCGGTAAGGCCGGGGGCTCTCCCACCTCTCGCTTATTCTCCTCCCCCCGGCCGGGACGCTGATCCAGGCACGATTGCCTCTTGCGTTTTGGCCACCCCTGGTTATAATTGGACTAATCCTATCTAGATTGTTACCTAGTGCTACCACCCCTGATGCGAGCCATCGACAGACTTCAATCCCCCGCCAGGCCGACGAATGCCTGAAGCCGGTCGCTCATTCACCGTCGCGTGCGCCCAGTTCACGCCGGAGTTCCTCAGCCGGGAGGGCACCATAGACCGGGCGTGCCAAGTCATCACCGAGGCCGGCGATCAAGGTGTCCGGTTGCTGGCCTTCCCGGAATCATTCGTGCCCGGATATCCCGATTGGGTCTGGGCGGTGCCGGCCGGCGAAGAGACCCTGCTGGCCGGTTTGTACGCAGAGCTGCTGGAGAATGCCGTCGACATCCCGAGCCCGGCGATCGACCGCTTACGCCGCGCGGCGAAGCAGGCCGGCGTGCACGTCGTGATCGGTATGACCGAGAGGAATGTGGAAGCCAGCGGAGCCAGCTTGTTCAACACATTGTTGACGATCGATGACCGGGGGAACATCTTGGGGAAGCACCGTAAGCTGGTCCCCACCGGAGGCGAGCGCCTGGTCTGGGCTCCCGGGGACGGCAGCACCTTGGCCGTCTTCGACACGGCGCTGGGGCGCCTGGGTGGCTTGATCTGCTGGGAGAATTACATGCCGCTCGCCCGCTACGCCCTGTATGCCTGGGGCGTCCAGCTGTTGGTCGCCGCGACCTGGGATCGTGGTGAACCCTGGTTGTCGACGGTCCGGCATATCGCCAAAGAAGGTGGGGTCTACGTCTTGAGTAGCGGGATGCCGCTGCGCAAGGCCGACCTGCCCGATCGCCTGGGTCTGGTCGATCGCTATTACGTCGGGACCGGCGAGTGGATCAACGGCGGGGACAGCGCCATCGTCGACCCTGAGGGGACGATCATCGCCGGGCCGATGCACAAACAAGAGGGGCTGTTGATGGCCGAGGTCAATCCGGCGAAGATGCGTGGCCCCAGGTGGATGCTCGACGTCGCCGGCCACTACGGGCGCCCGGACATCTTCCAGCTGACGGTAGACACCAGCGCACGGCCGATGATCCGCACCGTGTCACCCGAGCCCGTAAGCCTGCCAGACACTTCCGAATCCGTGGTTGGGGAAACGGGGTAACTGCAGACGCGGCGGGACACACCCGCGCGTTCCGTCGGCATTCGCTAGATTCGATGAAGGAGGAGAGTGATGAAGGATCGCAGCCTGCTCAAGCTGGGTGGTGCCGCCTCGATACTCCTGGGTCTCGCCAAGCTATTTTCCGGCGGCATCTACTTCTTCGTGCCCCCCGAACAACGCGTGGCCTCTCCGGGCGCGCTACTGCTCCCGTCCTTCGCGCAGGACCCGCTGCGCTTGACGCTGCTGTTTTGGGCCGAAGCGCTGGTGGGGATCTTCGGCTTCGCCGTCGTGCCGGCGCTGGCCAGCCTGGTGCGAGAGCGGAACGAGGGTTGGGTGCGTTGGTCGAGCACGCTGGCGACTGTGGGTTACGCCATCTCCTCCGCCGGCTACTTGCTGACGATCGCCAGGCTCCCGGTCATCGCC
>JBGOYQ010000234.1:0-3242 GCA_041479735.1 Anaerolineae bacterium
CGCCAGGTTCTTGCCGAAGATGACGACCGAGACCGGCGTAGGCTGGCCCACCAGGGACTCCAACGTGCCCGTCCAGCGCTCCACGGTGATGCTGTTGCCACCCACGAACAGCAGTGTGCTCCACAGCCCGGTCATACCGCTGCCGACCACGACGAAGATGGCGCCGTCTGCGCCGCTGGGCTGCAGCATCCAGATAGCTAGCACGGCAATGATCAGCGGCTGGAAGAAGACACCGAACAGGACGAATGAGTCGACCGCGATCTGGCGCAGGGTCATCTCGAAGGTCATCGCCACGACGCGGCCGTTCTGGCGCAGATCCCGGAAAATCACGCCTCGCCTCCGACCAGACGAACGTAAGCGTCTTCCAAGGTTGGCTCGCGCACGGTCACCCGGCCGATCCGTGTGCCTTCGAGGGCGGCCAGCAGGTCCGGCAGCGCCTCCGACCCGCGCGGCGTGTGGACCCTCAACGACTGGCGTTGATCCTGGTCTTCTACGGACACCGTCTCGACAAATGGCAGCGCCCGCAGGCGTTCCAGCACCGACTCGGCGATCCCGAAGACCTCCAGCTCGACGATGGACAGGTCGCGGACGTGCCGTTTCAGGCCCTCGGGCGTGTCCAGTGCAATGATCCGGCCGTGATTGATGACGGCGGTACGCTGGCAGAGGGCGTCGGCCTCGAACATGTAGTGCGTGGTCAGAAGGATCGTCTTCTTCTCGGCCTGCAGGTTGCGGATGACGCCGCGCAGCTCGCGCGCCCCAACCGGATCCAGCCCGATCGTCGGTTCGTCCAGGAAGAGCATCTCCGGGTCGTGCAACAGCGTACGGGCGATGTGCAAGCGTTGCTTCATGCCGCGCGAGTAGCCCTCGACCTTTTCCTTGGCGCGGTCGGCCAGGCCGACCAGGTCGAGCAGGAAGGGGATGCGCTTCTGGGCAACTTCCGGCTCAACGTGGTACAGACTTCCGAAGTAGCGCAGGTTGTCGACAGCGGACAATCGCCAATACAGCCCGCGTTCGCCTCCGAAGATGAAGCCGATGCGCGGGCGCACGGCGTCCGCGTGGCGTACGACGTCGTATCCCAGAACCGAAGCTTTCCCGCCAGTAGGGATCAGCAACGTGGTCAACATCTTGACCGTGGTCGTCTTCCCGGCACCGTTGGGCCCTAGCAGGCCGAATAGCTCACCCGGCTCGACCTGGAAGGAGATGTCATCGACGGCGACGACCTCCTTGCTCGTCCGCCGCAGGGTGCCGATGGTCACCTTGTAGACCCGGCGCAGGTTTTCGACTTCAATCGCGTTCACAAGTCATCCTCACCTTGCTCCCGATTATCATACCCTGCGGCTCCGAATTATGGAGCTCACGTTTGAGGGTGATCTTCCGGCAACCGCGCCGGTCGAGCCGTTCTCAGCGTGTCCTGAGAACATCTCCTAAGCGTGGGGAGTAAGAGTAGATGTGGCGGCTGAGGCTTTACCCCAACCACCACATCTACGAATCCATCACGCCGTAACCGGCTCAGTTCCGAAACTGCAGGAGGGCTGAGACCAGCCGGAACCTCAGCGGATCTGGATGCTCCCGATCGCCTGGCTGATCTCGAGGTCGACCGTGCCCTCGGCCGACCCATATCCGGGTGAGGTGTAGTCGTCACCCTCGTGGCGGAACGAAGGCGGGACGCTGACGCCGGCGATGCCCGAGCTCAAGTGGAGCCGCAGGCCCAGGCCGCTGGGGACCTCGATGACGATCTGCCCGATGGCCGAGTTGACCTTGCCCTGGAAGTGACCTCGCGACGGCAACCTGATCGTCGTCTGACCAACGGCGGTGTCCACCTCTAGATGCGTGATATCGAGGCCGCCGAGATCGAGCGTCATTTCCCCCGCGCCCATGGCGACCTTCAGGTCCACGGGGACCTGATCGGTGACGGCCAGCGTCCAGGCTGCCCGATCACCGCTGACGACGAAGGGGAAGCCCACGGCGCCGCTGTCGCGCAGCTCGAGCCGCGCCAGCGATCCCGCCGCCGAGACGTTCAGGGTGACGGCCGATCCCATCTCCGACGGGACGCGACCGCGCAGCAGGTCGGCCGAGCCGGGCGCGGCCGTAAGCTCGAGTTGGCCGGCCGAAGGTGACAGGAGAATCTCGGCCGCCTTGGCCGTCCCCACCGGTTGGCGGACATCCTGAGTTGGCTGCACTTGAGTTCCGCTCTGGACACGAACCCCGGCGAGCCAGAAGCCCCCCACAAAGATAGCCACGATCAGGAGGAGGGAGAGCAGGGCGCCCCATGTGGAGCGACGTCCGATAAGAAGATCGATCCCGACGGCGATCAGAATCAACGGCCACATCCGCAGCAAGACCGTCCATAGGCTCCCGGAGAGCAGGCCCATGTTCTCGAGCAGCAGGATGGCCCCCAGGCCGACCAGGATCACCGGGCCGACCAGACCATGCCTGCGGTAGTATGTCGATCCCATCTCGATCTCCTTTCACATATGTGTGTATATCGCCTGCGAGCAGCGCCCGCCCAAGTCCGGCGTTGAACGGCTCCCAGCCGTCAGGCCGGACGCGGCTAGCCTGAATGTGACCGGAAATGTCAGCCGGCAGGCCGCCTTTGATGAACCCCCCTGTCGGTCAGGCCTTGGCGCGGCTGACCGACCGATATACCAAGAACAACCCCAACCCGATCAACACGACGGGCCAGGCGAAGCGCAAGAAGGAGACGGCGGCCACGCTCAAGGCTGCGCCCATGAGCAACAGCACCGCCGCAGGAATCAACGCCCATTGGAAACGGCCTCCGGGCTTGGGCAAGTAATACAACAAAGCGAACGTCGCCCCCAGCCCGATGAACAGGATGGCGCCGCCGTCGAATGCCTTGCCGATCAGCGGGGTCAGTCCGGCGACCAGCGCAAGCGTGACCAGTGTGCCTCCAGGGATGATGGCCCACCAGCGCTCGTGGGATGTGGCGTACAGGATCCAGAACGCCGCAGCCAACGCGGCCAGGAAGAATGCGCCGCCCCAGTCCCCGCCGACCGCCGGAACGGCCCAATTCAAGAATATGGTGCCGGCGATGCCCAGGAATGCGAGCCCGGGGAAGAGCGCCCACCACTGGCTTCGTTCCATCCAGTAGATGTACAGGAACACTGCCCCCGCGGCCGCGAAACCCAAAGTCCAGAAAAGGTCTCCGCCCTGCCGGACGATGCCCAGGTTCTGGAGCAAGAACAGGACGCCTCCGGCGACGAGCAGGATGCCCAGCGCCAATC
>JBGOYQ010000235.1:0-3228 GCA_041479735.1 Anaerolineae bacterium
GCATGATCGCAGGACTGCTCAAGCCCACCAGTGGGACGGTCCGTGTGGCCGGATTCGACGTGCAGGCCGAGCCGATACAGGCCAAGGCCGCCACCGGCTATGTCCCGGATGAGCCCAACCTGTATGCCAAGCTGACGGCCAGAGAGCTCTTGCGCTTCATCGGGGATCTGTACGGGCTGGACCGCGGACAGGTGGCACGGCGAGGCGATGAGCTCTTGCGAATGTTCGACCTGGTCGAGGCCGGCGACGACACGATCGACTCCTACAGCCACGGCATGCGCCAGAAGACTGCGCTGGCGGCGGCGCTCGTGCATGACCCGAAGGTGCTGATGCTGGATGAGCCGACCGTCGGGCTCGACCCCCGGTCGGCGCGACTGATCAAGGACATCTTGCGGCAAATGGCCGAACGCGGCGCGGCGGTGTTTCTATCCACGCACATCCTCGAGATCGCCGAGCACATGTGTGACCGGATCGGGATCATCGATCACGGCAAGCTGATCGCAATCGGGACGATCGATGAATTGCGCGGGCAGGGGCGCGGGCAGGATAGCCTGGAGGACATCTTCTTGAGCCTGACTGGGGGGACCGAGTACGCCGCCATCGCCGAGGTCCTCGGGTGACCGCGCTCGCCGGAGGTGCGGGTCAGAGCCTGTGGCCGGCCGTCGCCACGTTGCTGCGCTTGCGGCTGAGCATCCTGTTGCGGGACTTCCGCCGCACGACGGGCCGTCGCAAGGTGTGGACGATCATCCTGGTGGTCGTGGTGGGCGCGCTCTTGGTCGGCCTCTTCCTCGCCAGCACTGCGATCCTCAGGCTGATGCGCTCACCGGAACTCGCCCAAGTCGCCGGCGATTTCGGCCCCTTGATCCAGAGCATACCGACGCTGCTCCTGGGAGGCGCCTTCCTAGGCATTCTGTTGACCAGCTTCGGCGTGTTGCTGCAGGCGCTGTACTTGGCCGGGGACATGGACTTCCTGCTCAGCGCTCCGATCCCGTTGCGCGCCGTGTTCGTGTCCAAGCTGCTCCAGGCCATATTGCCCAACTTGGGGGTCATCGCGTTGTTTGGCTTGCCGCTGCTGTTTGGGCTGGGCGCCGCCAACAATTACTTCTGGCTCTACTACCCGATGGTTGTGCTCGTCCTGGTTGCGCTGGCGCTGGCGGCGGCCGGAGCCTCCAGCCTGCTGGTCATGGTGGTCGTGCGCGTCGTGCCGGCCCGGAGGGTGGCCGAGGTGCTCGGGTTCCTGGGCGCCATCACTTCCATCCTGTGCTCCCAGTCGGGACAGCTGGCCAACTTCAACCGCTTATCAGGCAATCAAGCGGTCGGCGCATTGCGCCTGGTGTCGCAGCTGGACGTGCCCTGGTCGCCGCTCAGCTGGGCCGGCCGAGGGTTGCTGGGGATTGGGGGCAGGCAGTGGTTACAGGGAGCCGCTTACCTTGGGCTTGTGCTGGGGGTCTCGGCGGCGGTGTTCTTCGTGGCGCTGAGCGCGGCCGAACGGTTGTACTACTCGGGCTGGGCACGTGTGCAGGCCAGCCACCGGCGCAAGGCGGGCCCGCGTGCGGCGGCCGTGCGGTCAACGCGCGAGGGGCCGTTGGGGCGTCTCCTGCCGCAGCCGGTGCGGGCGATCATCGTGAAGGACTTCCTTGTACTCCGGCGGGATCTGCGCAACATGTCGCAGCTGGTCACGCCGTTGATCTTCGGCGTCATCTACGCCGCGATGCTCGTCCGCAGCGGCGGGGTACCGCCCGCCGGCAGAGGCGAGGCGCCGGAGTGGGCCATGAACACGCTGCGGTCGGCACTCGCATACGGCAACCTGGCGATCGCTCTCTTCATCGGATGGTCGCTCCTGACCCGACTGGCCGGGATGGGCTTCTCGCAGGAGGGGCGCAACTACTGGCTTCTCAAAGGCGCGCCGGTCCCGCCCTCGCAACTGCTGGTCGCCAAGTTCCTGGTCGCCTACTTGCCGGCCTTGCTCATGGGCTGGGGGTTCCTGCTGATCATCTCGCTGTTGCGCGGATTCGACCTCGGTCAGCTGGCCTTCGACCTTGCGGTCATCGCCATGTGCATCGCCGGCGCGGCCGGACTCAACCTGGCGTTTGGGGTGGCGGGCGCCAATATGAATTGGGAGGACCCTCGCCAGATGTTGCGCAGCAGCGTTGGGTGCCTGTCGACGCTGGTGAGCATGATGTTCCTGCCGGTCTGTCTGGCGCTCTTTGTTGGCCCGTCCTTGCTGGGGGACTTCCTGGGATTCCCGGTGGCAGTCGGCCGGATCGCCGGGCTGATCCTCGGCGGCGCTCTCGGCGTGGCGGCCGCCTGGATCCCGCCCCGGCTGGTTCGTGAACGCCTGCCGCATCTGGGCGAAACGTAACCCCAGCGAGGTTGAGCGCAATCCGCCGACCGGGACGAGAGAGGGGGCGCCTTGGAGCGCCCCCCTGCTGTCGTGATCGCTACTGATCCGGCTTCCTGCTTCAGCCTAAGGTAATTTGCAGTAAGGCTTCGCCCCTCCGCTCCAGGTTCCTCCGGCATCTTTGCACTCCGCCTCCGAAGGCTGCATCGCCGGGCAGACTGGTCTCGGCCGCGGCGTGGCGGTTAGTTCTTCCAGAGGCGTGGGCGTCGGGGGATCGGGCATGCGTGTATCGAAGGGACGATCGCGGCGCGTCCCGTCGGTTCGCCCTTGGGGGCCGACGCGACGAATTCCACCTCAGCCGACGGCCCTGCGGTAGCCAGTCAATCGCGATACACGGCCAGGCCGATCACCCCCGGCCCGCCATGGACGGCGAGGGAGGACACCAAGTCGGCGGTCGAGGTCTGGCTGCAATTCAGCCGCCTCGTCAGTCGGCGGAGCAGGTCCTGAGCCTCTTCCGGCACCCTGGCGTGGATGACGCCCAAGTGGACCGGATCGACGCGCCCGACGGCCCGCTCGGCCAACTCGATGATCCGATCGACCGCTTTGCCGCGGGTCCGTATGTTCTCGCCGGCTTCGAGCAGCCCGTCCTTGACGCTGATGATGGGCTTGACGTTGAGCAACGAGGCCAACGCGCCTTGCAGCTTGCCCACCCGGCCGCTCATCTGCAGATACTTGAGCGTGGCTGGCGTGAGGAACAGGTGACTCCGTGCCCGGATGGCCTGCAGGCGTTCCAGGATGGAGGCGCGATCTTGGCCGGCTTGATTGGCCTGGACCGCCTCCTGGACCATCATGCCGGTGCCCAGTGAGATGCTGGCCGAATCGAAGAC
>JBGOYQ010000236.1:0-3211 GCA_041479735.1 Anaerolineae bacterium
CCCCCCTTGGTACAATCCGCCTATGGTCTCTCCTCCCACCCCGTCGTCACAATAGCGTATGACCCACCGGCGCAGCGCATCCCTGCGCGGGACGATCCTGCTCGGCATCGCCCTGATGCCGGTCGTCTTCGCCGTGACCTTCTTCGGACTCGTCCTGGCGACCGATGCCATGGGAGGCGGCAGCCTGCCCGGGGTCGAGCAGGTGATGCAGGATCTCCTCCGTTACACGGGCTTCCTTACAGCGCCGACCACCCCTGCACCAAACCTGGTCGATGGGTCGCCTTCGCCAACCCCCTTCCAGCTCCTGCCAGCCGCGCTCGTCATGGAGGTGGAACAGCCCTCGCCGACGGCGGCGCCTTCACTGACTGCCTCCCCGTCCCCGACCTCGACGCCCTCCAAGACCCCCACTGAGACACCGACGTCGACCGAGACGGCCACGCCAACGCCTTCTCCAACCTCAACCTCATCGCCGACGGCGACACCCAGCGCGACGGCGTCCGCGACCCGCACGCCCACCGTGACCCGGTCGCCGACGCGCACGCCGACGAGGACCGCTACCGAGCCGCCATCCGCCACCGCGTCCGCCACCCTCGAAATCCTACCGACCGAGGGAGGTGCGACCGCCACCCCAACCTTTCCTCCGACGCTCTCGACCTGCACGGCTTCCGCCAACGCGGCCGTCGAGAGTCAAGTGGTCGAGCTAATCAACACCGAACGCGTCTCGCGGGGATTAGTGGCCTACGCGTTGGACAGCCGCTTGACCGCCGCGGCGCGCGTGCACGCCACCGACATGGCCTGCAACCATTTCACCTCGCACACCGGATCGGACGGTTCGTCCGTGCGTGATCGGGTCGAGGCGCAAGGCTACGCGTGGTCATGGATCGGGGAAAACTACTACGTGACCGGCAACACCAAGGATGGGGCCCAAGTAGCCTTCAACTGGTGGATGAACAGCACGCCCCACCGCAACAACCTGCTTAGTCCGAACTACACGCAGTTCGGGGTCGGGTACATATACGACGCGGATAGCGACTACGGCGGCTACTTCGTCGTCGTGTTCGCCCGGCCGGGGTAAACAAGCGCAAGCTGGCCATGCCCGAGACGCGCGGTCTTCCCCGCCCCCTGACTCACAGCCAATGGGTCCCATAGCCTCTCAGGCCCCTAACACGGAACGTCAGGGACTGGCTCGTGGCCTTCTCGCGATCACCATGTAATTCGGATACGTATAGTAGAATATAACTTGATGCCAGAGACGGTGCCCCCGAAGGCAAGGCGGTGCGGCGAAAGCCGGTCAAGGGCACCTCAAAGAGGCTGACCTCTTCGCCGGAGGTGAGGCCGTCCGATTTTGCGTTCTGCGCCTGATATCCCGATCGTTATTCAGTTAGCCGCCTCCATCATAAATCGAGTGGATTCCAGCCCGACAGGTCAATCCCTCAATAGCGTGTTTAGGCTGGCCTGCATGTCTTCCGATTTGGGCCAACAAGTCGCGATCCAGGGCCTGCTGGGCAGCGGGCTGCAGCTGCTCGAGACCATAGACGGCTGAAGGTCGAACAGGGTGCGGACCAGTCCACGTGCCGCGTGACCCGGGTACGCGGAGATCGCACCGGCCAGCGGGCCTCACGGCGCAATCGGTGCCAGTCCTTTAGCAGAGATGACGTGACCGGTCTGTAGTGGGTCGCGTAGCGGCAGGTGGGCAACCCCGCTCGAACGAAGCGCGAATCCCCACAGGAGGAGCATTGAAGTGGAAAGGTTCCTGATCGAAACGCCACACGATCCCGAGGAGTGCAAGCTGTTGATCGGCTACGTGCGCGTTCAAGGGTATCTCCACAACTTCGACTGGGGATGCCATTTCGGCGTGCACAGCGGGTGGGCCATCATCGAGGCCGAGAGCGAAGCCCAGGCTTCTCTAGCTATCCCCGCCACCCTGCGTGCTAAGGCCAAGCTGACACGCGTCGAAAGGTATGAGGACGCCAAGGATAACCACGGGTCATAGCGCATCGGTTCCCCTCGCTGGTCGAGATCCACAAGCCAGCTGGCTTGAGCCCACATTGCCTGCGGTCTAAGCAACAGCCGATGGGGCTTGGGCTCATGCGGGGCAAGTGCCTGATGCGGAAAGCAGGCGGGCTACAACAATGCGCATCCCGGTTCCTTTGCGCCGAAGGCCGCAAGTCATCGCATCAGCGCACCGATCACCCTGGATGTGGAACGTCAGAAAGCGGGGAGAGCCGAAGGGGAACATCGTTTCGAAGGCTCATCCCTCGTGATTCCGATCTGCGGCCGACAGGGATGCTTGCCAGCATAATCCCAGTGACGCCTCAAGCCCACAACAGTACGGAAGGCCGACCTGATACGACACCAGCACCCCCTCCGACTTGCCACTCGCACCTCAGCCAATGCCTACGCCGATTGAACTCCCCGTCGATCTTTGACCGTTAGTCGCCGCCACTCTGTGACGAGGGCCTCGACGTTTCTTCTTGAAGTCGGGGTGTCTCCGCGGACATTGTCCAACGCCGAGAGGATGAAGCCACCGTCAAGCGCCAAGCCCTCGACGGCGCGGCAGACCTCGGTGCTGAGAAATCCGCTCCGCTGGCGGACGTCCGACCTGACGCGCGCGCTAACGGCGTGCCGGTCGTCGACGCCCACGCCTGGCGGAGCCCCTCCACCTGCCTTGCCAGGAGCCACCCCCCCATCTGCCTTCGTACCTGGCGCGGGTCGCCAGACGAGCCACCAAACCAAGCCTGCGGTAATATGATGGTCAGCGGAGCCCTTGGCCCATCATGGATGATCGATGAGTCGGAACCATCTTGTGTTCGGCGCATGTTTCGTGGCCGTCGTCTCCTCGATGGCGGCGTGCAACTTCCCGGGCGGGCACGCGAGTGGCCTGACGCTCGAGGCGATCCAGCAGACGATGGCCGCAGTGACCCCGGTCGCCACGATCACCTTGCCGGCCACGAAGGGGGCAGGCCCGACATCGACTCCCCTCCGGGTCGAGCGACCCTTCCCCATCACCGACCCGCCTGGGGCGGCCTTCGAGTACAAGACTCGCCCGGGGGATACGCTCGATGCGCTGACAGGGCGGTTTGGCGTCGACCCAGCCCAGATCGTTTCCGACACCTCGCTTCCCGCGATGGGCTACCTGCCCGTTGGGCTGCCGCTGGAGATCCCAAACGTCCTGGGCGCGATATCGCCGGCGGGCGACCTTCTACCAGAC
>JBGOYQ010000237.1:0-3210 GCA_041479735.1 Anaerolineae bacterium
GAACGGCCTCCGGCTTCGAGCCAGCCCTCCAGGCTGGGGTAAATGTCCCGCAATCGAAGCACGGCCATGTGCACGGATGGAAGCAGGGAGGCGGTCGACGGGCGGCCGGGGCCGGCGGGGAGGATCAGGGTCCCAGTATCTGCCAACGCAGCCACCGCGCCGGTCAGCCCGGCATCCGCATGGGCGGCCTCAATCAAGATCGCTTGGCGGGGCTCGCCCATCTCCGCGGGGATACTTGGAGTGGAGATCGCCATGCCGGTGCGTTCACACGCCTCGCAGACCGCGTCCAGAACGGGGTCACCCCCGCCCCAGGCGATCATCGAGCGCACCCCCAGGAGCCGCATGGCCTCCGCCGCGCGTACCGGCGCGTCCTCGGCCGAGCACCGAATTACCTCGCCGCCGAGTGAGCGCACCTCGCGCTCGAAACGATCGATCGGCGCCTCGGCCGCCAGGGGCAGGCTAACGTCGGCGTTCGGCCGGGTGGGTTCCATCCGACGCCCGGCTGGTCTGGGCGCGGCCGGCTGCAGCCTTGCATATCGGTCGCGGAACGGGCGAAACTGGAACGCCGGGAAGTGACGTGACGAAGTCCATCCCGACAGTGGCGCGGGCAACCTCGTGATCCAGCCCGCGCGCCGCGGCACGAAGCGCGCGGCGAAGGCGGCCGCCGCCTGTGCCAGGCGGTAACGACCGGGACTGACGACGGTCCAGGCGTAGGCTCGCATCCCCCAGCGCATCCAGATCGGTTGCGGCGCGGCCTGCGTGTACTCGTCTCGGACGCGCAGGAGCAGGTCGGGGAGCCGCACCCCGACCGGGCAGGCTTCTTCGCAGGCCCCGCAGAGCGAGGAGGCCTTGGCCAGGTGGCCGAACTCCGCCACGCCGAATAGCGCCGGCGACAGCACAGAGCCGATCGGACCTTGGTAGACACTGCCGTACGCGTGGCCGCCAATCTGGCGATACACCGGGCAGGCGTTCAGGCAGGCGCCACACCGGATGCAAAGCAGCGATTCCTCGAGAGGCGTTCTAGCAAAGCGCGATCGCCCGTTGTCGATCAGGATGATGTGCCGTTGGCGCGGCCCGTCCTGGTCGTGCTCGCCGCGTGGCCCCTGGATCAGGCTGACATATGCGGTCAGCTTCTGGCCGGTCGCCGAGCGCGGCAGGAGCCGAAGCATAGTCGCCAAATCGTCGAGGCGGGGGACCAGTCGCTCGACGCCCATGAGCGCAATGTGGACCGGGGGCAGGCTTGTGACCATCCGGCCGTTGCCCTCGTTGGTCACCAGGCACAGCGTCCCTGTTTCGACCACGCCGAAGTTGACGCCGGAGATCCCGACGTCGGCGTTCAGGAACACGTCGCGCAACACGCGCCGCGCGGCGGACGTCAGAAGGGCGACGTCCTCGGTGTAAGGGATACCCAGCTCGCGCTCGAACAGCCGCCCCACGTCCTGACGCCGCAGATGGACCGCCGGGCTGATGAGGTGCGCCGGGCGTTCACCGCGAAGCTGCACGATGAACTCGCCCAGGTCGGTCTCGACCACCCGCAGGCCGGAAGCTTCCAGCGCGTCGTTCAGGCCGATCTCCTCGGTCATCATCGACTTCGCCTTGGCGACCAAGCCGGCTCCGTGCTCCCGGCATAGATCGATGACGATCTGGCAGGCTTGCGCCGCGTCCCGAGCACGGTGAATCCGAAATCCGTTGGCCGACGCCCGATCGACGAATTGATCCAGATAGCGGTCGAGGTGCCCGACGACCTCTTGGCGGACGGCCCGGGCGGAGGCGCGCGCCTGGGCCTCATCCGGCAAGCTAGCGAACGCGGCGAGGCGCGCCGCCCGGCGGCGTTCGGCGTTGTTGTCGAGCGCCCATTGCAGGTTGGCGTCGGCGATGGCTTCTCGGGCCCGGCGGCGAAAGGCGGACCTCATCGCAGCCCCGGTTCCCTTCCCGCCAGAACCTGCGCCAGGTGCGAACAGCGGATCGGTGAGCCGGCCCGGCGCAGCCCACCTTCGATCTGCATCAAGCAGCTGACGTCACAACCGGTCACGGTCCGGGCCCCGCTGGCTTCGATTGCGCTCAGCTTGCGTTTCAACATCTCGGTCGAGATTTCCGGCTGGTCGATGGAGAACACCCCGCCGAATCCGCAGCACTCATCGGGCAGCCGACGCACCTCGGCACCCTCGACGGCGGACAGCAAAGCAGCCGGCTGCCGATCGACGCCTAGCGTGCGGAGAAGGTGGCAGGAGGGATGGTAGGCCAGCGCACCCGGCCAAGCGGCGCCCAGTTCGACCTGCCCGAGCCGGTCGACGAGGAATTCGCTGAACTCGAAGGTGCGGCCGGCCAGGGCCTGGGCGCGGGCCAGCCAGCCGGCGTCGTCACGGAACAGCTCCGGATAGCCATGCCGGACCATCGCCGCGCATGAGCCCGAAGGGATCACCACCGGACCGTCCGACTGCTCCAGGACCCGGATCGTGTAGCGCGCCATGCGGCGCGCTTCGTCCCGGTAGCCGGCGTTGAACGCGGGCTGCCCGCAGCAGGTTTGATCGGCGGGGAAGGCGACCTCCGCCCCGGCGCGGTTTAGGACCTCAACTACGCCCTCGGCGGTCTCGGGGAACAGGCTGTCCAGTAGGCATGTGACGAAGAGTTGGACGATGGGCGCGGACACGGCGGCGATTGTATCCCTTCACGGCGGCCGGATGTGGCCGACCGCTGGCACCGGCTCGTGCGCCTCCTCGCGGAAGCAACTTGGGCAGGCCTCGCCCCTCGCCGGAGACGACGAGTCAGTCGACGTAGACGCGGAGGCGGAGGGCTGGCCTATTCGACGGCATCGCCGATCTGCGTCAGGACGATCTCCAGGCAAAACTTGGCGCCGTTGAGCTGCTGTAGCGCATGGTGTAGCTTCTCCTGGCGCGAGGCCAGGTCCCGGGAGGTCGTGTTCTTGGCTTCGATCTCCAGCCGGGCGCGAACCTCGTTGACGTCCAGGTACATGTAAGGCATGTCGGCTTGAATGAAGTGCCGGATTCCGGCGGCGACCTTGTCTAGCTTGGCGCGATCGAGGTTGTCCAATGGCGCCTGCCTCTCGGGCTCAGCTTGCTCACCGCTCATGTTCGCCTCTTGCTGTGCACCCCAAGGGGAAGGTGACCGTCCACCAGCGATGCCAAAACACAAGGGCCGCCGGCTTTCGGCGACCCAAGTCGGGGCGGGCGGATTTGAACCGCCGACCCC
>JBGOYQ010000238.1:0-3208 GCA_041479735.1 Anaerolineae bacterium
CGGTCGCCCCAAGCGACTCGAAGGCCGCCCGAGCGTAAGCCGTCGCCGAGGAGGCGATATCGCCGCGCTTGGCATCCAGGATCACGGGGATCCCGGCCGGCACGGCGGCGATGACGGCCTTTAATGCGCCCCAACCCTCGGCGCCATACAGCTCGAAGAAGGCGCTGTTGGGCTTGAATGCCGCGGCCTCGTCAGCGGTCGCCTCGATCAGCCGCAGGCATAAGTCGCGCGCCGCCCCGGCGCCAGGCCGGGGCAAGAGCTCAGGGTGCGGATCGAGGCCGACACACAGGAGCGAATCGACCTGTCCCACCCGTTCGGTCAGAGTCGAGAAGAAGCCCATAGGAACCCCGAAGCCGTCAGCTGTCAGCCCTCAGCCTACAGCAAGAAGCCAAAAGCCGACGTCCGTTGCTGATTGCTGAAGGCTGACGGCTGCCCTTCTCACGCCTTCCCCAACACCATCGCCAGGAGGGCCATGCGGACGTACAGGCCGTATTCCATCTGCCGGAAGTAGGCCGCCCGCGGATCGTCGTCGACCTCCATGCTGATCTCACCCACGCGCGGCAACGGGTGCATCACAATCATCTGTTCCTTGGCCGATCGCAGAGTCTCCGGCGTGATCACATACGCGCCCTTGACC
This sequence comes from Anaerolineae bacterium, assembly GCA_041479735.1. GTDB lineage: Bacteria > Chloroflexota > Anaerolineae > Anaerolineales > E44-bin32 > JBGOYQ01. Next base: position 638 of record JBGOYQ010000238.1, read on the forward strand.
TTCTCGTAGTCCTCCAGATTCTCGAAGCGCTCCTTTTGAACCCGCGTGACGTACAGGACATCCGTCTCGGTCAGGAATCTGTCCAGGGACGTGTCCTCCGTCTGCTGAACCCCCCGCCCCTTCAGCTCGGCGACCAGCTCGGCGGGCATGCGCAGGATCTGGGGGGACACGTAGTTGAGGCGGATCTTGAACAACGACAGCAGCCGCGAAAGAGAATGTACGGTCCGGCCGTACTTAAGGTCACCCAACATGGTTACCGTCAGGCCATCGACGCGACGAAGCTCTTCCTCGATGGTGAACAGATCGAGCAAGGCCTGGGTCGGATGCTCGCCGACGCCGTCGCCGGCGTTAATGATCGGCTTGCGAGCGTACTTGGCGGCCAAAGCCGAGGCCCCAACTTCCGGGTGCCGCAGTACGATCACGTCGGCGTAGCACTCGAGCGTGCGGACCGTATCGGGCAGCGATTCCCCTTTCGAAACCGACGAGTAGCGCACCTCGTTGATCGGGATGACGCTGCCGCCCAATCGCTCCATGGCCGACGTGAAGGACGACGACGTGCGGGTGGAGGGCTCGTAGAACAGGTTGGCCAGAATCTTGCCCTTGAGCAGGTCGAACGTCCCGACGCGCTCGACCATCGCCCGCATCTCCTTGGCCACTGCAAAGATGTATTCCAGATCCGCGTGGCTGAACTGCGAGACCGAGAGGATATCCTTCCCGTAGAAGGGCGCCTCGCGCCGGTCTCCGAAAGGCAGATGCGGGTTCTGAGCGCGCGTCGTTGCGGGTGAGACAAGACTGGCCATCGTGCTCCTCCTTGGGTTATGGGGTCTGGGAGAGCGACGCCAGGTCGAGCCCGGTTCCGGGCGCGGCCAGCACTTCGCCGTCCCGGAAAGCCGCTCGGCCTCGCAACGTGACTCGCCGCACGCGTCCGGTCAGGGTCATGCTTTCAAACGGAGACCAGCCGCATCGGCTGTGGAGGTCGCTGGCGTGTACCTGCCATTCCGCTCTGGCATCCACCTCGACCGAGGTCTCCGGTTGGACAGGCAGGCCGAAGATCCGGCGCGGGTTCGTGTGCATCCGCGCCACCAGCTCGTCGACCGTCAGCCGTCCATCGTTCACGGCCTTGAAGAACAGGCCGAGCGCAGTCTCCAGGCCGGGAAAGCCCGGCGGGGGATCGGGGCCTTCCTTCTCCGCCAGCGTGTGCGGGGCGTGGTCGGTGGCGAAGCAGTCGATGACATCCAAGTTGGCCCACAGCGCCTCTCGGTCGGCGGGCGTCGCCAGGCACGGGCGCACCTCCGACCGCCGGTCGCCGAGCAGAGGGATGTCGACCTGGGACAGGAACAGATGGTGCGGCGTCGCCTCGCATGTCACGCGCAGGCCCTTCTCCTTGGCCGCCCGGATGAGCAGGATCTCCTCCCGCCGGCTGACATGGGCCACATGAATCGGCCGGTCGTAAAGCCCCGCCAACATCAGGATCGCCGCCAGGCTGACGCCCTCGGCGTGGGCCACGATCGGCCGCGCCGGCGGCCAGGCGGCCACGTGGGTGTGCAACGTAGCCAGAGATTCCAGCCGCAACGGGCCAAAGGTCTGATCCATGTACATCTTCAAGCCGACGACCTGGGGCGCGAGCGAGGAGGCAGTCGCCGCATTATCGTCACCCGCCCCGAGAAACAGAGCGTAGTCGCAGCGGGCCTTGGCCCCGCCCGCCTTCTGGGCGAGCGCCAGGCTGGAGCGATCGGTCAGGGGCGGCCGGGTGTTGGGCATGGCCAGGACGGCGGTAAACCCGCCTGCCAACGCCGCCGCCGTGCCGGTGTCGAAATCCTCCTTGTGCGTGCCCCCGGGCTCGCGCAGGTGAACGTGGGGATCGATCAGCCCGGGCAGTGTCAGCATCCGGCGGGGAGCAGGCAAAAAAAGAGAGCCTTGCGGCCCTCGACGGGAAGTAGCTTTCGGCCGGGGAGTTCCACCCCGGGTATGGTAGACGGTGTCACCGGCAGTGCGATTGCGGATCCCATGCGATGTCTCCGGGCATTGTAGGTCAGACACACTGGTTGTCAACCCCCGCGAGCCTTAAAGTTTCGGGGCCGTCAGCCGGGCGCGTCAACGATACACGACGAATCCCAGCGCAGCCGCAGCCAGGATGACCCAGGCAGGGTTGATCGTGGTGAAGGTCAGCAGTACAAAGGCGGCGCCGGCCAGGAGGACCTTGTCCCACCCGGCGGCCAACGCTGCCCGCCACCCTAGGCGGTCGGCGCCATAGACGGATTGGGCCATGGCATACGCCGTCCAAAGGAGCAGCCCGACGACGACCGGCCGCACCGCCGTCAGCATCGCCTTGACAGTGGGGCTATCCTTGACGCGGAAAAAGAAGGCCACCATGACCAACATCAACACAGTCGTCGGCAGGACGGTGCCGGCGGCCGCGGCCGCCGCTCCCCAGACGCCGGCGAGCTTATAACCGACATAGGCCGATACCTGCGGCGCGATCGGTCCGGGTAACGCGTTCCCGACCGCAACCGCATCGGCGAACTCGGCCGTGGTGATCCAGCCGGCGGCCGTGGTCTCCCGCTGCATCAG
>JBGOYQ010000239.1:0-3208 GCA_041479735.1 Anaerolineae bacterium
GAGGAGCTCAACCGGATGGTGATGGAGGCCATGCACAGCACGCCGCCCTCCTTCTGGGTGACGACCGGCGTTCTGGCGCTGCTTGTGCTTGTCTGCCTGGTGGGGGCGTGGCTGTACATGACGCTTGTCGGCATGGGAGTAGCGGGGATCCGCCGGCCCACCTACTGGGGGATGTTCATCGCCAACTTCGTCTTCTGGATCGGCATCAGCCACTCGGGGACGTTCGTCTCGGCCATCCTACGCGTATTCCGGGCTGAGTTCCGCCGGCCGATCACGCGGGCCGCCGAGCTGATGACGGCCATCGGCCTGATCGTCGCCGGCATGTACCCCTTGATCCACCTGGGCCGCGTGTGGGTCTCGTACTGGATCATCCCCTACCCCAACGAGCGCATGCTCTGGCCGAACGTTCGCTCCCCGCTCGTATGGGACATGGTCGCCATCGCCACTTACCTAATCAGCAGCAGCCTTTACCTGATCCTTCCGCTCATCCCCGACCTGGCGATGGCTCGCGATCACTCCACGGGCTGGCGCCACCGCCTGTACCGCTTCATGTCGCTCGGCTGGCGCGGAACCGAGCCCGAGTGGGCCCGGCTGCGCTCCGCCGTTCGCATCTTCGCCTTCGCCATCATCCCGGTCATGTTCTCGGTCCACACCATCGTGGCGTGGGATTTCGCCGTCACCAAGACGCCCGGCTGGCACTCAACGATCTTCGGCCCGTTCTTCATCGCCGGAGCCATTTACTCCGGCGTCGCCGCCGTTGCCATGATCCTGTTCCTTGTCCGAACCAGCATGCCCAACATGAAGTACTTCATCCGCGAGGAGCACTTCGACTCACTCGGCAAGTTGATGTTGATCTTCTCCTTCACCTGGACCTACTTCTACTTCAACGAGTACATTCTGGCCTGGTACGGCGGCGACTTGTCGGACCAGTACATCTGGAACGCGCTGACCAAGGGTCCGTACGCCTGGTTGTGGTACTCGATGCTGGTACTGAACATCGTCATCCCCTGGCTGACGCTGTGGAACGGGAAGATTCGCCGCACGCCGTGGCTTATGTTCGGGTTGGGCCTGGTCATCAACCTGGGCATGTACATCGAGCGCTATCTGATCGTCCCGGGCATGATCAGCCGCAACCGGTTCCCTTTCACCTGGGACACCTACCAACCGCGCATCGAGCTGGTCATCAGCGTTGGCTCGCTGAGCCTATTCCTGCTCCTGTATCTGCTGGCGACCCGGCTAATACCCCTGATCCCGGTCTGGGAGGTTGCCGAAGGCCAATTCGCCCACACCCTGAGGCGGATCGGGAAGAAGGTCGTGCCGGCCGTGAGCGAGACTGAGTAAGGCGGGAAGGAGCAGGCAGATGCCCGACGAGAACATCCACATGGCGCTCTTCACCGAGATCGACCCGGCCAGCGAGGCGCTCGAGAGGCTCAGGTCGCTCGGCATTCCGGATGACGAGATCAACGTCATCACCGGGATGCCCTTCTCGGAGGACGTCTTCGGCCGCCCCCGCGTGGCCACCCGCATCCCGATCTATGCCATCGTGGGTTTCCTGGTCGGGTTTGTCATCAGCCTGCTGCTCGATTTCGGCACGGTCGTGCAGTACCCTCTCGTCGTGGGAGGCCTCCCGATCTACCCGATTCCCACCTCGCTTGTTCTGACCTTTGAGGTCAGCATGTTGGGATTGATCGTGGTCGCCTTCCTGGGCGTAATCTGGGAATCTGCCTTCCCGTCGTTCCACCCCAAGATGTATCGGCCAGAGATCAGCGATGGTCGCGTCGCCCTGGTATTCGATTGCCCGCCCGAAATCCACGATCAGGTGCACGAGGTGATGAAATCGTTGGGGGCCGAGTCGATTCACCGGACAGAGGCGGTGGCACTATGAGCGATCTGGCCAAGCGCATCACGATCACGCTCTTGATCATCGCCATCCCGTTGGCGATCGGGTTGCTGTTCAATTTCCGGGTCATCCGCATCCAATGGCCGAGTATGATGGCGATCCAACCTTCCTATCGGCCGATGGAGGCGCCCCTGCCCCTGCCAGCCCGATCGATCCCGATCGAGGGCGCGGCCTATGTCCCCGGGGCCGGCTCGCCGGCCAACCCGACGAAGCCGGACGCGGCGTCGTTGAGCCACGGCAAGTTCCTATACGGTATCACCTGCGAGCTGTGCCACGGGACGACAGGCAAAGGCGACGGTCAGTACAGCCGGTACCTCGTGAAGAAGCCCGCGGACCTGACATCGGCCAACGCGCGCTTACTGTCCGACGGCGAGGTTTTCTTGATCATCACCAATGGGATCTCCCCGACGGCGGGAACGATCGTCATGCCCGATCTGCGCGAGAACCTGTCCGTCGCCGACCGCTGGGACGTCGTCAACTACGTCCGCAGCCTCGAACAGCCCTGAGGGAGGGGTCGGGCGATGAAGAGACCTTGGGGATGGAGTTGCGTCCTGTTGGCGATGGCCCTGTTGATCGGCGCCTGTTATCCCGAGTATAGCAGCCCGGTCAGGCTGGCCGTGCCGACCCAAGTGCCGCAGGCGCGAGAGTTGAGCCTGGCAGGCATAAGCCTTCCGGGACCTCAGAGCTGCCTAGTCCACGCGGTCGACTTGATCGGCGCCTGGGTGGCGGCCGGCGCGCCCGAGCGCGATTCGTTCGGCTTCAATGACGTAGAAGGGCGGCCGTGCCACGGCAGCTTCGATGTCGACGTCTTGCCTCTATTCGAGCAAGCCAACCTTTGGTATCCGGGTGCGCTCTCCTGCCGGACCTGTCATGGCCCGGACGTCAACGTGTCGAACGCGCGCCTCGACCTGTCGACGTTCGCCGGCATCATGGCAGGATCCGGGCGTGAGTCGGCCGACAAGAAGGGCGACGACATCCTCGGTGCCGGGAAATGGGAAAGCAGCAAGCTCTTCGAGAAGCTCAGCCACGGCGAAATGCCCCCCAACGGCCCCAAGGGACTGGACCCGCGTGGTCCCATCATTCCCGCCGGAGCGGCGAACTAGGCAGGCCGGGCAGGGTGAAACCGGGCAAGGAGATCCAGGCCCGCCTGGCCAAGATTAACTCGGAGCCCGCATTGGATTCAGGCCGGAAGATGCGGGGTCGAACCGGCGAGCCATCCTTCAGGCTCGCCGAGGAACATCTAAGCCTATTCTGGTAGAATTGCGAACAGACCGGTGGGTACTACCAGGAGGAGATAAGTTATGAAAC
>JBGOYQ010000240.1:0-3185 GCA_041479735.1 Anaerolineae bacterium
AATACGAGCGGGGTGAGCTTCTCGCGGCCCATCCGCTGGCTCTTGGCGTTGCACGGCCGGCACGTCGTACCGGCCGAGTACGCCGGGGTGCACACCGGCCGCACGACGCGCGTCTTGCGCTTCGGCCCACAGGAATGTCAGGCGGTGGAAGACCCGGCGGCTTATTTCGAGGCGCTGCACACGGCAGGGATCATTCTGGGTTTCGAGGAACGCAAGGCCGCCATCGTCGCCGAGGCCTCGCGCCTGGCCGGTCAGGCTGGCGGCGCGATCCCGGCCGACGATGGTCTTCTAGCCGAGGTGACCAACCTGGTCGAGGCGCCGACGCCACTGCGCGGGTCGTTCGATGAAGGATTTCTGACACTGCCACGCGAAGTGCTGGTGGCAGTTATGAAGAAGCACCAGCGCTATTTCCCCGTGGAGCAGGATGGCCGCCTGCTCCCAGGCTTTGTCGCCGTGCGCAACGGCGGGGCGGCCCACCTGGAGACTGTCAGGCTGGGGAGCGAGCACGTACTCAAGGCGCGCTTCGCGGATGCCGCCTACTTCGTCCGCCGCGACCGGGAGAAGCGCCTGGAGGACTTCCTCCCCCGTCTGGCGACGCTCATCTACCAAACGCGCCTGGGTTCGATGCTCGACAAGGCACGGCGCGTGGAGGCGTTGATCGACGGCCTGGCCGCGATGCTCGGCCTGGGGGAGGAAGGCCGGAAGACGGCCTCCCGCGCCGCCCACCTGTGCAAAGCCGACCTGGCGACGCAGATGGTGGTGGAGATGACCAATCTCCAGGGCGAGATCGGCCGCGTGTACGCCCTGGAGGACGGCGAACCGGAGGCCGTGGCTGACGCCATCTTCGAGCACTACCTGCCACGCTTCGCCGGGGACCGAATCCCATCCGGCCTGGAGAGCCTGACTGTCGGGCTGGCGGATCGTCTCGACACGCTCATGGGGCTGTTCGCCGCCGGGCTGCAGCCGACCGGCGCCCGCGACCCGTTCGCGCTACGCCGGGCAGCCATCGGGCTGGCGCAGGCGCTGATCGGCCGTGGGGTCCGGTTTGACCTGCGCCAGGGTCTCAGGCTGGCTGCCGCCATTCAGCCGATTGCGATCCCCGACGGCGCGCCGGAAGAGTGTCTGGCGTTCATCACCGCGCGGCTGCAGGCGCTGATGTTGGGCGAGGGCCACCGCCACGATGTCGTCGAAGCGGTTCTGGCCACTCAGGGCCACGACCCGGCCGGAGCGGACAAGGCCGTCGAGGCTCTGGAGCAGCAGGTCGCGCAGCCGGAATGGACGGGGACGCTGCAGGCGTACGCCCGGTGCGTGCGGATCACTCGCGATCAGGAGATGATCCACCCGGTCGACCGGACGCGGCTGGTCGAGCCGGCCGAGAAAGCGTTGCTCCTGGCGGTGGAGACGGCCGAAGGCGTGCAGCGTGCCCCCGGCTCGGTGGATGATCTTCTGGCAGCCTTCCGGCCGATGATCCCGGAGGTCACACGCTTTTTCGAGGACGTCCTGGTCATGGCAGACGACCTGGCCTTGCGGCAAACCCGGTTGGGGCTGCTGCAGCGGATCGTGGCCCTGGCCGCCGGCGTCGCCGACTTCTCACGGCTGGAAGGTTTCTAAAGGGCGGGACCGCCTGCTCCCGGCGCGTGCCCGGCAAGCCTCACACACCCTCGGTAATGCGGCTATAATGCCCGCCCGCTGTGACGGCGTGCCCATTCTGCATGCTGACTCCGCGGAGACCGGTGCAGCCAATCAGTCCATGACCGCTATCGATGACATCAAGGACCGGCTCGACATCGTCGAGCTGGTGGGCGAAACCGTCAAGCTGCGCAAGAGCGGCAAGAACTACACTGGCTTCTGCCCGTTTCACCCCAACACGCGCACGCCCTCATTCGTGGTCTTCCCAGATAGTGGCACCTGGCGGTGCTTTGGCGCCTGCAACGAGGGCGGCGATGTCTTCAAGTTCGTGATGAAGAAAGAAGGCTGGGATTTCCCCGAGGCGCTGCGAAGGCTGGCGGAGCGAGCCGGAGTCGAGCTCGAGCCTCGCTCGCAAGGAGCCGCCGCCGCGGACGAGGCGCACGTTCGCCTGCGCGAGCTGCTCGAGGCGTCGGTCACTTTTTACCGTCACCACCTGCTGGAGACGCCGGAGGGCGCCTCGGTGCTGGGCTACTTGCACGGCCGCTCGCTGGCCGACCCGATCTTGGAGACGTTCGAGATCGGCTTCGCCCCGGCGTCGTGGGACGCTTACCTGACCTACCTGGGTGAGCGCGGTTACTCCCCCCAGGAGATGATCGACGCAGGTATGGTCACCGAGCGCGACGGCGGTGGCGCCTACGATCGCTTCCGCAATCGAATCATGTTTCCCATTCGCGACGGGCGCGGGCGCATGACGGGGTTCGGGGCGCGCATCGTCCGTCCGGATGATGTTCCCAAGTTCCTCAACTCGCCTCAGACGGCGCTGTTCGATAAGGGCCGCGTCCTGTACGGGCTGGACAAAGCGCGCCAACCCATCCGGGCAGCCGACCAGGCTGTGATCGTCGAGGGCTACCTGGATGTGATCGGGCTGCATCAGGCCGGATACACGAATGCGGTCTCGCCGATGGGCACGGCGCTGACCGAGGACCAGCTTCGGCTGGTCAAGCGCTATACCCGGCGCATCGTGCTGGCGCTGGACGCCGATGCCGCCGGCGATCAGGCGACGCTGCGCGGGCTGACGCTGGCGCGCGAGGCGATGGATCGCCAGGCCGACCCTGTCTTCGACTCACGCGGCCTTGTGCGTCATGAGGGCCGACTGGATGCCGACATTCGCATCGTTACGCTTCCCGCGGGCAAAGACCCGGATGAGGTCGTGGCGGCGGACGGCCAGGCATGGCCGGCAATCCTGGAGCGCGCCCAGTCGGTCGTGGATTACGTGCTCGAGGTCCTGACCGCCCAGCGCGATCTGGCGGACCCGAAGGTCAAAGCCGATGTCGCCCGCCAGGTGCTTCCCTTGATTGAGGATGTGGCCGATCCGGTCGAGCGGGAGGCCTATCGGCAGAAGTTGGCGCGCCGGCTGCAGGTGGATGAGCGCGCCCTCCAGGGCGGTGCCCGCAAGTCGGCCTCGCGGCGTCGCCGAGCCAAGCCGCCGGTCGAGACGGCCGCGCCGCGCGGGGCGGGAGCGTCGGAGGCCCGCGGCGAGCGCTTCTGCCTGGGAT
>JBGOYQ010000241.1:0-3176 GCA_041479735.1 Anaerolineae bacterium
CAGCCGGATGCCCCTCGAGGCGTCGCCATTGACGCAGCCAGATCGTGCCCCGAGTCCAACGACGGGTCGCGTCGAGCTCAGGGCACGTGCTTGTGCGCTAGCGAGGGCGTTAGATACAATGGCCTGGCGAGCAGACCCGGCGAGCCGGTAGATGTACTTGCATGGAGCGAACCCGGACTACCCTCTTCCTAACACCCTGTGCACGTCATCTCGTTCCTTCTGCAGCACTGGAGAGCCTATGACCAGCCTCGCCGCACCCATCCCTGCCGAGGACCTGACGAGACAGTATCGAGCGATCGAAGGGGAGGTCCGCCAGGCGATCGATGAGGTGCTGCCCACCGGGCGATACACGCTCGGCCCGTCGCTGGAAGCATTCGAGGGCGAGCTGGCAGGGTTCTGCGGCGTCGGCCATGCCATCGGCATCAGCAGCGGCACCGCCGCCCTCCAGATTGCCTTGGCAGGGATGGGGGTCGGCCCAGGCGACGAGGTTATCACGCAGGCCAACACTTACGTGGCGACGGCGTTTGCGGTGAGCTACCTGGGGGCCACGCCGGTCTTCGTCGACGTCGACCCGAAGAGCGGCAACATCGATGTCGCACAGATCGAGGCCAAGATTACGCCGCGGACAAAGGTGATCATCCCCGTGCATCTCTACGGGCATCCGGCGGAAATGGACGCCATCATTGGGATCGCGATGGAGCACGGGCTGAAGGTGCTCGAGGATGCGTCGCACGCTCACGGAGCGATGTACCGGGGCAAGATGGCCGGATCCTTGGGGGACGCGGCGGCGATGAGCTTCTATCCGTCGAAGGTCCTGGGGGCCTACGGGGATGCCGGCGGGATCTTGACGAGCGACGATGAGTTGGCGCACCGGATTCGTGTGCTGCGCTACATGGGCCAGGAAACGAAACACACTCACCTGGTCATCGGTTACCAGGAGCGGCTCGACCCGATTCAGGCAGCGGTCCTTCGCGTGAAACTGAGGCATCTGCCCGAGTGGATCGAGCGGCGCCGGGACATCGCCCGACGATACTCGGAGGGCATGCGCGGATTGCCGCTTCGCTTGCCGCGCGAAGCGCCCGAGTGCCGCCACGTCTACTACATGTACACGCTGCATACCAACAGGCGCGACGACCTTGAGGGCCACCTGAGGAACGCGGGCATCGCCACCCAACGCGTGTATCCGCTGCCGGTGCCCCTGCAACCCTGCTATGCGAACCTCGGCTACGCCGCCGGCGACTTCCCGGTCGCCACTCGGCTCGCCCAGGAGTTGGTGTGCCTGCCGATGTTCCCAGAGCTAGTGCCCTCGGAGGTCGATCGGGTTGTCGACGAGATCCAAGCCTTCTTTGCGAGCCAGCGGCGATGAGCGAGCGCGTGAAGCTGGTGGTCCTGGGCGGGAGCGCGTTGGCGACGCCCTGTCTGTTGGATGCGATGGGCCGCGGCAGCGCCGCCCTTGGTTATGACGTCGTCCTCTGGGGCCGCGATGAAGAGCGCCTACGTCTGGTAACGGAGGTCGCGCGCCAGCTAGTGGCGACCTACCCGCGTCTGGATGCGGCCGTGAGTGCCTCCACGAGGCTTGCGGAGGCGGTCGAAGGCGCCGACTTCTGTCTGAACCAGATGCGGATCGGCGGGCTTCAGGGCCGCTTCTTCGATGAGACCTTCCCCCGCGACTTCGGGGTGCCGGGCGAGGAGACAGTCGGACCGGGTGGTTTTAGCAATGCCCGGCGCGGCATTCCGGCTATCCTGGAAGTCTGTCGCACACTGGAGCGGGCCGCGCCGCAGGCCGTGATCCTGAACCTGACGAACCCGAGCAGCATGATCCAGCTGGCGATTCGCAAGTACACGTCGTTGCAGGTGATCGGCACGTGCGATTCGCCGGTCTCGCTGATGACGCTGATCGCCTCCGCCGTTTCGCTCCGGCGGGAAGACCTGGAGTTCGACGTCGGCGGCATGCACCATTTCACCTGGATCGTCTCCGCCCGGCACAAGGGCAAGGAACGACTGCCCGAGGCGCTTCAAGACCCGAAGCTGGTCGAGAAGCTGGGGATCGACGCAGAATTGCTATCTTGCCTGGGCGCCGTTCCGTCTCCTTATCTGCGCTACTATGTCCATCCCGATCGCGTCATGGCGAAGACGGCCGGAAAGCCGCCGCGTGCGCAGGAGCTAATGGGGCTGCAAGAAGCGATGCTGGCCGACTTCCGAACCAGCCCGGCGGGCACAATCCCCGGATCGCTTCAGAGACGGGGCGCGGTCTGGTACGAGGCCATCGTAGTGCCGACCTTGCTCGCGCTGGCCGAGAAGCGGAACGGGGAGCTGGTCCTGAGCGTCGACAACGGCGGAACATACCCTTGGCTTCCGCCTCAGGCCATCATCGAGGCGCCTGTGCCCATCACCGCCGGCGTCGTTCAACCGCCCCGGGCCGCTGTCTTGCCGATCGATGTGGCCGGGAGGGTGCAGGCCAACTGCGCCTATGAGACCCTGGCGGTCGAGGCCATCGTTGAAGGCGACCGGGGCAAGGCGATTCGAGCCCTGATGTCGAATGGGATGGTGTCCGGCTACGATCAGGCCCGCGGCCTGCTCGGGGCCATGTGGCCGTAGTCTTGGCGATCTCGACATCACGGCCCGATCTGACCTCTCGCTGCTGGCTAGCAGCATGACGCCGTCGGCCAGCAGGCGGGAGCCAATACACATGAGGATCTCGGAAATGCCGACCGATACGGAACGAGAGCTAAAAGATGTACTGGCGCACTATGACCTCGGATCCCTGGCCGACACCGAGAAGAACACGCGCGGGTTCGTCAACACAGCCTACGTGATCACGACGGTTCGATCGGGGGTGCGCTGCAGCTACTTCCTGCGCAAGTACCGGCCGGGCATCCGCGAGGAAGAGCTTCAATTCGAGCATTCGCTGATCGAACATCTCTCGACCCGCGGGACATGTCCGGTCGCCCATTTGCACAAGACGCGTGATGGAACGACCTATTTGCGCCGGACGCTGGGCGCAGGCGAGACGCAAGGCGCCTTCTATGCCATCTTCGACTTGCTCCCCGGCGAGGATCGCTACACATGGGTCGGGCCGAAGTGCACCGATCGCGAGCTCGAGGGGTCGGCCGCGACGCTGGCGCAATTCCATCGCGCGGTCAGTGGGTTCACCCCGGCTGGTCGGCGGGTCGAAC
>JBGOYQ010000242.1:0-3175 GCA_041479735.1 Anaerolineae bacterium
AACCTGGATAGAGCCGGCCCCATCGGTGGCATCCCTCATGCTGTAGGCCAATCGACCCCCATCCGGGCTGAAAGCGGGGTCCTGGACAACCTCTGCCTCTGAAGCCGCCAACTTGATGAAACGATTTGACGGATCGTCCAGGTTGGCCAGGAAAACGTCACTGATGCCTTCGGCGCTCGAGACGAACGCGATCCTGCGGCCGTGAGGATCCCAGGCCGGTGATGTGTCATCTCCGGGATGACCGAGCTGCAACCGCTGGCTGCCATCCACAGCCAGGATCCAAATGTCGAAGTCCGCCCCGGCCAGCGCCTCGTATGCGATCCAGCGCCCGTCAGGAGACCAGGTCGGATGGCCTTCATAGCCGGGCGTGTCGGTCAACCGGCGAATGGCCAGCGAATGGAGGTCGAGTAGGTAGAGGTCCCAGTTGCCATCTCGGTGAGAGGCGAAGGCGACTTGCGTTCCATCCGGGCTGACGGCGGGGTCGCGATCGTCCCACTCCCCACGGCTGAGCTGGACCGGCCGAGGATCCCCCGGGACGAGCGCCCACAAGTGCGTGTATCCGTTGAACCGACCAGCGTATATGACGGTTCCAAGTATGGCCGACCGAGTCGCAGCCGGCGTGAACGTCGCCGACGGGGGCGGGTTCGTCGTCGTGCCACTCGGGGTGACGGTGTTCCGCAATCCGGTGGCCAGGGCAGCCAGCGTGGGATCGAGCGGTTGCGCCTGCCGTGGCAAGCCGAGTCGAAGGCCGAGGAATCCGAGCGCTGCCACCCCGGCCAGGACGACAAGGAGAAACGCGCGAAAACGCCAAGCGCGACCAAGCGCACCCTTGTCCGATGCCTGGCGATCCGATTCGGCTGTTGGCTGGTTCACCCTTCCCAGACTCCGCGCCCGGCTTGGGCCGCTGCGATTATACCCAGCCTGTCAATCCGACACACTTTGCCCAAATGGCGGTGTGTCATCCTTGGCTGGTATGCAAGGTCGGTGCCTGAAGCCCGCTTGTCTCGAGGCGCGGCCATCGGGACCCGATGGGTCCCGATGGCCATTCCCCCAACCAACCCTGAGGAGCGAATACTCGAATCTGGAGAGGGCCCGTCAATTCAGCAGAAAGGCCGGATCGTCCCAGCGCGCTGCCGCTGCGCGAACGGGCAGCCCGAACGCCTGAGCAAATTCCGCCGGCCCCCCGCCCCGCTTGCGGTAGGCAGCGACCAGGATCTCGGGCGCGATCAGTTGCCGGGCGAAATACTCAGCTGATTCCCGAAGATCGGAAAGGAAAAGCTCTGAAAGGCCCAATGCGCGACCTTGGCTGCTAGTAATCAGCGCGCTCAGAATTTCCCGGGCGAGGACGTAGCGCCGGTCTTCGCTGCCCAGATCGATACGGACGAAAATGCTGCCGCTCTGATTCGGAAGCCGGGCGAAGGTTGCGTCCCACAGATTCGAGTACATGTCCACGACGCCCAGGTCCTCCGTCAGGACCTCCGGCGGGTGCTTGAGCAACTCCTCCACCGGAACCGGCGGAGAAGCGACTCCCAGGTACTCGTAGAGTCCGAACGCCAGGTTACGCAGGAACCACTGGCGTTCTTCCCGGGTGGTCAGGATCATGCTACCCGCTCTTCGTCAGCCTTGCCCGCCTTGGGCAGAAGGCCTTCGACGGGGGACGGCAGCTGGATGCGGGAAACCGGCACTTCGGCCGCCTTGACGGCGCGATACGCCAGGACGGCGAACTCGGCGAAGCTCTCCGCCTTTAGGCCGCTCAGGCCGCTGCGCATCTCGGGGCCGAAGCCCAAATCCGAGAGGATGTCCCCGATTTGACCGGCCCCGAACGCCTGTGCTACCGTCGGATCGGTGATCGAGCGGGCGACCAGTTGATTGAGCGCTATCATGGACATGTGAACCTCCCGGTTCTCGAACGCAGATTTGTGACTTCCCGCACACTACGTATAAACAAAAAGGCAGCGACCGTCTTGGCCTCGCTGCCCGGACGAACGACTTCGATCCAACTAACGGATCTCGGTAGAACTAGTGTCCGCCGCCGCCTACTGCAGGCATTGCACCCTCCCTGAAAGTCTTTTCCACTCACGCTCATAGTAACGGCCCGGACTCATCGGATTCTTTGCGGCAAGGCACGGATTCTCCACAGGCCCCGCCCGTCCGGAATTCTGTTTGTGGCAATCGATTCCAGGAATGCAGCCCAGCACCTTCCCGGCAGCAGCCTGACGTTCGTCGACGCGACCCTCCCCCTGTAGTTGGCATCCGCGACTCCGATGCCACCTCCAGCGGAAGTGCTCTTTGCCCTGCAAAACAAGTGGCTGGCCCGCGGAACCCTAACCCTAGCCGATGAGTCGCTGATACAGGGAACGCGTCTCTTCTGGAGGATCGAGACCCAATTCCTGGGAGAGCAGCCGCACGTACTTCTGGTAATGCTCGACCATCTCACTCCGCCGGCCCAGGAGAGCGAGTGCCTCGATATACTGCTGATTCAGGTCGTCACGGAGAGGATCGATGTCTAGAGCCGGTCGCAGCGCCGAGACCGCCTGGGACGGCTGGTTGCGCAGCATCGCTTCCTCGGCATTAGCCGTCAACAGGTCCAGATAGCGCATCTGTAGCGTCCGGCGACGGTCGATTGTCCATTCGGAGGTGAACTCGGGTAGATATGGACCGCCGTATGAGTTGATCGCTTCGGTAAGAGCAAACTGCCTGCGAGGATCTCCCTGGGCCAGCCGCTCGGCGACCTTGGCCGCCCGTTCGAACCGGGCGACGTCGTATTCCGTGGGGATCTCAGGGTTGAGCCTATAGATCGTCCCCTCGAGGATGACCAAATCCTTCCCCAGTGCCCTGCGCAAGCTGTAGATGGTCATATGGAGATTAGCCGTCTGGCGTCCGGGCGGGTGGTGGGGCCAGAACGTCTCCATGAGCACATCACGTTCCACTTCCCGCCGATCGACCAGGAAGAAAAGTACTTCCCTTGACAGCGGCTTCAGGCCGGCGAGCACTTGTGTGCCCCATAAGATCGAGCTACGACTGAGCGTGAAGAAGCCCAGGCGCTGACCCGGTTCGCTCGCTTGAGCTGTCTCGGTGAATCGACGACTCAACGACGCCATCGTGTCCAGCCTGGCAAGGACCGCAGCCAGAACGGGATCGGTCGGACAACATGTCTTCACGAATTCCGTCATTG
>JBGOYQ010000243.1:0-3171 GCA_041479735.1 Anaerolineae bacterium
AGAACCAGTGCGAGGGTTGGCTTGAAGGTTACCTGCTGACCGGCCGCCATGGCTTTTTCTCATGCTACGAAGCATTCATTCACATCGTCGACTCGATGTTCAACCAGCACGCCAAGTGGCTCGAGGTAGCGAGCCACGTTCCGTGGCGCCGGCCGATCGCTTCCTTGAACTACCTGCTCTCGTCGCATGTGTGGCGGCAGGACCACAATGGATTCAGTCACCAGGACCCGGGTTTCCTTGACCACGTGATGAATAAGAAGCCGGGCATCATCCGCGTGTATCTGCCGCCAGACGCCAACACCCTGCTGTCGGTCACCGACCATTGCCTACGAAGCCGCAACTATGTCAACGTCATTGTCGCGGGCAAACAGCCGGAACTGCAATGGCTGGACATGGAGGCGGCCATCAAGCACTGCACGGCCGGGCTGGGCATCTGGGAATGGGCCAGCAACGACGAAGGCGGCGACCCCGATGTCGTGATGGCTTGCTGCGGTGACGTACCCACGCTGGAGACGCTGGCAGCGGTTGAGATCCTGCGACAGCATTTCCCGGATCTGAAGATTCGTGTCATCAATGTAGTGGATCTGATGACACTCCAGCCGAAGAGCGAGCACCCTCACGGGCTGAGCGACAAGGACTTCGACGTCCTCTTCACCAAGGACAAGCCGATCATCTTCGCCTTTCATGGGTATCCATTGCTGATCCATCGGCTCACTTATCGCCGGACGGATCATGACAACATGCACGTTCGCGGCTTCAAGGAAGAGGGCACCACGACGACACCGTTCGATATGGCAGTGTTGAATGAACTGGACCGGTTCCACCTGGTCGGCGACGTGATCGATCGTGTGCCAAGCCTGGGTTCGCGCGCCGCCTACGCCAAACAGTATCTTCGCGACAAGCTGCTGGACCACAAGGCCTACATCGACAAGCACGGCGAAGACCTGCCGGAAATCCGCAATTGGCAATGGAGTCTGGCCAAGGCGGGTGACCCTTTGTGAAACCGGCCGGCCGCAGAGGATAGAAGTCTCTGCCGGCGAGATGGCGGAAGTCTGCCCCTGTGAAGAGACCCAAGCAGCGGTTGGCTGAGATGAGGGGCTTGGGGATGAAGGTCTTGATCCCGGCCTCGGCGGAGGACTTGACCTATTCGCCATCGTAGCCTGCCCTGCAGTCCGGGGTAGCGTACGAATCGCTGCACGCCTACTCCAGGTCCCACGCGCACGTGTAGTGGATGTCGTCATATGCGGTCGGTTGTGGACTCACCGCAGGGCCATCGGCCACCAGGATGGGCGGCTTACGAGGTCATTCGGCGCCGGCCGACAGGAATTGAAAACGCGCCGGCAGATCCCCCGGGGTAGAAAACAACCTGCGGGCCATGGGGCCCGGAAGGATGGTATTGCAGCAAAAAGCTGGATATCCCTAGAGGACGGGGCGGAACTTGTACCCGTAGACCAGTATGCCCTTGTCGCCATCGGAGCGAAGTTTGCGCGTGACCATCTCAACCGGCATGCCGATCGCGACCGGCTCTTCGGCTAGGTCGGTGAGCTGGGCGGTGACCATCGGCCCCTCTTCCAACTTGACCAGGGCAACGGTGTACGGCGCGTTGTGCTCGAAACCGGCCGGGGCCGTGCGCACGGTGGTGAAGGAGTACACCTCGCCTCGGCCGCTGAACTGGTAGGTTTCGCGGGCTTCCTGGCCGCATTCCGGACAAACGTCACGTGGAGGGAAGATCTTGATCTGGCAGTGCGGACAGACTTCGCCCACCAGGGCGTAGCGTTGCTTCTTGAGTCTCCAATGACGAGATACTTCCATGGCGTAGCCTCGTTCCGGGAATGGACTGGGAGAAGTGTAGGCCGGGGTGGCTCTCAGGAACTATCAGCTAGCGGTCAGCTGGCTCGCTCCACGGTCAGAATGTGCGTGCAAGCGGTGGCGCCGATCCCCCCCAGACACTGAATCAGGGCGGAGCGAGCGCCAGGGACTTGGTTCTCCCCGGCTCGCCCCTGGAGCTGCAAGGTCACCTCGGCCGCCTGGTAGACGCCGGTGGCGCCGGCTGTGTCGCCGCGGGCCTTCGAGCCCCCGAAGGTCGTCAGGGGGATGCGGCCCTGGCGTGAGATGGCGCCGTCCTGGGCCAATCGCCATCCCTGGCCTCGGTCGGCGAATCCCGCGGCCTCAAGGGACAGTGCGGCAAAAACCGAGAATAGATCGTGAGGTTCGAACAAGTCGATGTCGACCGGCCCGATGCCCGCCTGCGCGTAGGCCCTGGCGCTGGACTCGGCCGCCGCCGCCAACCCAAGCGGGTCGGATTGGTCGTGTAAGGCGACGGCGTTGATGGCCACGGCCGACCCGGCGATTCGGACGGCAGGCCGGTCATGGGCTTCGGGCAACGCATCCGCTCGAGACAGCACGACCGCCGCGGCCCCATCGGCGATAGGCGCAGCGTCGTACAGGCCTACGGGCTCGCTCAACATTTCTGCGGCAGCGTAATCCTCCAGCCGAATTGCCCTCCGGTAGATGGCCAGTGGGTTAGTGACGGCGTTGGCGTGTGCCGTCAGGCTGAACCCGGCGAAGGCGCCTGCCGGGGCATCGAACTCGTGCATGTACCTGCGCATCAGCAACGCCGCTTGGGCTACGGGCGTCATGCCCTGGACGGCTTCGAAGTCGGCATCCGCCGTCATGGCCAAGGCCGAGCCCACCACCGATCCGACCTGGTCGGTCACCTTCTCCACGCCGACCACCAGGGCGACGTCGAGAAGACCCGAGGCGACGGCCAGGTAAGCCTGGCGTAGGGCGACTCCGCCCGAGGCGCCGGCGGCTTCGAACGAGGCCGCCTCGATGCCACGCAATCCGGCGAAGTCGGCTAACAGCGCACCCAACTGGGTCTGGCCGGAGAGCGCCAGGGCGAGCATGTTGCCGACGAACAAAGCTTGCGGGCGCAAGCCGCTGGCATCGGCGCGCGCCAGCTGAATGGCTTCCAGCGCCAGCTGCCTCAGAGAACGATCCCAGTGTTCTCCGACCGAAGTCATGCCGACTCCGGCGATCCTGACCTCATGCTCGGGCTGGACTGGTTGAGGCATGTCGGTGGGCGCCGCTTGTTGCCTGAGCGCGGTCTACTCCATCGTGATCTTGCCGCGGAAACGGGCATAGGTGGCGTAGTCGATGACGGTCCGGCGG
>JBGOYQ010000244.1:0-3166 GCA_041479735.1 Anaerolineae bacterium
ACCGGTCGGCGTCGTCCATAGTCAAGGTCGCCGCTGGCATGATCGATCGCCGCCTGTTAGACCGTGCCGACCTGCTGCCCGAGCCATCCACCGGCGGCGCCCTGATCGTCTTCGGATCGATCGTCCCGCAGAGCAACGCGCAGCTCGAAGCCGTCCTGCGCCTGAGGGACGTGGCCGCGATTGAGTTGGGTGTCGCCGCGGTGGTCGAACCCACGACCGCCTCCGCCTCCGTAGAAGCAGCGACGCGAGCGACCGATGAGGTGCTGGCGGCTGGGCGCGACGTCCTCATGTACACCAGCCGGGAGCAGGCGGCGGCCGCCACGCCGGACGAGGCGCTACGGATCGGGCGGACAGTGTCGAGCGGGTTGTGCACCATCGTCGCCGGTTTGCGGCATCGGCCGCGCTATCTT
This sequence comes from Anaerolineae bacterium, assembly GCA_041479735.1. Lineage (GTDB taxonomy): Bacteria > Chloroflexota > Anaerolineae > Anaerolineales > E44-bin32 > JBGOYQ01. The sequence goes on from JBGOYQ010000244.1 coordinate 411, forward strand.
CTGGGCAAGGGCGGGATCACGGCCAGCGACCTGGCCACCCGGGCATTCCGCGTCGATCGAGCCCGGGTGCTCGGCCAGATCCTGCCGGGCGTGTCGGTGTGGCGGTTGGGGCCGGAGGCACTCTGGCCCGGCCTGCCGTTCATCGTCTTTCCCGGGAACGTCGGCAAGGACGATGCTGTCGCTGAGCTGGTGCAGCGGCTTCGGACATAGGCAAAGATGCCTGGGCATAGCAGCACGGAGAGCCGAGGTGTGGGTAGAATCGTCGTCATCCGCTAGTGGGCGGAGGTAGCCAATGCCGGTATGGACGGATTGGGAGCTCGATGTCGACGTGGACCAGGTGTTGCGCGGCCAGGGCGCCGATCCTCAAGTCATTCGGTCGCGCCGGCCGGCGCTGGTCGCCGCGACCGAACGGGCCCTGACGGCGGGCAGACCGCTGCTGCAGCCGCTGGTCGCCTACCGCGATCTTCCAGTCCGCGAAATGCGTCATGAGCGGCTAACGCTGGAGGGCGGCGGTCATCTGGCCGGGAAGCTAGTCGGCGAGCATCTGGCCGCCGCCGAGCATGTGGCGGTCGTCGCGTGCACAATCGGCGAGGCCATTGACACGCGCCTTGCCCAGGTCATGGACGATGACCCTGTGCTCGGGCTTGCCCTCGACGGGCTGGGTTCGGCAGCAGTCGAGGCGCTCGCCGCCGCCGCGTGCCGGCGGATGGAGGCTCTCGCCGGTGAACGCGGTCAACAGGTAAGCATCCCGCTTAGCCCGGGGATGGTGGGCTGGCCGGTCATCGAAGGCCAGAGCCAGATTTTCAGCCTGATGGACCCCTCCGAGGCCGGCGTCCGCCTGACCTCAGGCGGGATGATGATCCCACGCAAATCGCTGACCATGGTGCTGGGGATCGGCGCCCACGTCCTGGCGGCGGGCACCGCTTGCGATTACTGCAGCCTGCACGAGACTTGCCGCTATCAAGACCACTATCCGCCCGTTCGGCCAGAGGCCGCCACAACGCGAGATTAGGCCTCACGACGATGAGCCGTTGGCCTCGCTCGCTGGTCCTTGTCCACCCTTTGGGTGGAGTGGGGCCACGTTCAGCTGGCGGAGATGGAGTGAGGGGTAAAGGTCCAGTACAACCGATTGGGAGGCGGCCATGCCGAAGACCGTTCTGGCTCTCGTTCCACATCCGGATGACGCCGAGTTCAGCGCCGGCGGGACGCTGGCCAAGCTGGCGGCCGAAGGCGCGCGGGTGATCATCGTCGTCGCGACCGACGGCCGCTGCGGCTCATTCACCATCAGCCCCGAAGCCCTCCCGGCCATTCGCGCCGAGGAGGCGAAGCGCGGCGCTGCCGCAATGGGAGCCGAGCCTCCCATTTTCCTCGGCCACCCGGACCTCGAGTTGGACAAGGTCACTCCCGGCGTGTTGCGCGAGCAGATTGTGCGCGCCATCCGGCGGCATCGACCGGACATCGTCGTCGCTGAGGATCCGTTCGCGCCCTTCGAGGTCCATCCCGACCACCGGGCGATGGCCTGGGCCGTCTCGGACGCGGTCAGCTTCGCGCCGCTGCCCTCGATGCATCCGGAGCACCTCCTGCAAGGGCTCGAGCCGCATTTCGTACCCGAGAAGTACTTGTATACCGAGCATCTGCCCAGCACGAACCGCGTCGTCGACATCAGCGACACCTTCGACGCCAAGGTCGCCGCCATGGCCGAGCACAAGAGCCAGGTTGAGTTCCTGGTCGAGGACGTCATGCGCCAGGCCAGGCTCGCCGGGCTCGACCTGCGCGCCTTGCTGGGCGAGACGGCCAGCGAACCGATGGCGGCGATGACCTGGGCCCTGGAGTCGCAGGCCTCGGAGACCGGCAGCCGCGCCGGCGTGCGCTACGGCGAAGCCTTCCGCTACGTGCGCTTCCATCCATTCGTCGAAGGCCTCCTCGGCGCACTGCCGTCCTAAGTTGGGGAACGACTTCCCTCGGCCCTGTCGGGCCGGGGTGCACTTCTATTTGTCAGGCTATACTCGGGCGAATTCTGTCGATCGTCCCACGCGCTCCCTAGGCAGTTGACCGAGGATTCCCGCATGGCCCGAAAACCGCGCAATAGCTGGTCGGTTGTCGTCATCTTCGCCGCCTTCATGCTCTTGCACCAGGCCGATCGCCTGCTCATCGGTCCGCTGGCGCCCGACATCATCAAGACCTTCGGCATCACCAAGACCCAGTTTGGGATGGTCCTGACGGGAGCCCTGATCGTCGGCACCGTCCTCTACCCCCTATGGGGCTACCTGTACGATCGCTACGCGCGTGCCAAGCTGCTGGCATTGGCGTCCTTTATCTGGGGCGCCACCACCTGGCTCAGCTCGGCCGCCCCCACCTACCCCATCTTCCTGGCAACGCGCGCATCAACCGGGATCGATGACTCCTCCTACCCTGGCCTGTACAGCCTTATCGCCGACTACTTCGGCCCAGAAATGCGTGGCAGGATCTATGGCCTGATCAATCTGACCCAGCCGATCGGATACTTGATCGGCATGATCTTGGCCCTCCTGCTGGCGCCGATCATCGGCTGGCGACACGTGTTCTACATCACGGGATCGCTGGGGATCCTGCTGGCCTTCGTGATCTACTTTGGCGTGAAGGAAGTGCCGCGCGGCAAAGCCGAGCCGGAATTCGCCGGCATGGAGGAGGTCGGCCAGTTCCGATTCTCGTGGGGTGCAGCCCGTCAGATCTTCAAGAAACGAAGCTTGTGGTTCGTCTACCTGCAGGGCTTCGCC
>JBGOYQ010000245.1:0-3151 GCA_041479735.1 Anaerolineae bacterium
CGCGGCATCAGTTCGAAGAAGGCGATGTGCTCCACTGGTGGCATCCGCCTTCGGGACGCGGCGTGCGCACGCGGGTCTCCGATGACCTGCTATGGCTGCCGTTCGTCGTGGCAGAGTACGTTGAGGCGACCGGGGATGAAAGCATCCTGTCTGAGCAAGTACACTTCATAACGGGCAACCCTCTGAGCCCTGAGGAGGACGAGCGCTACGGCCTATTCGCCGAAACGGCACAGGCCTACCCGCTGTACGAGCACTGCCGCCGGGCGCTGGAGAAGGGTTCGACGAAAGGTGGCCACGGCCTGCCCTTGATGGGGACAGGCGATTGGAACGACGGAATGAACCTCGTGGGCGCGGGCGGGCAGGGGGAGAGCGTGTGGCTTGGCTGGTTCCTTCACGCGACGCTGAGCCGCTTTGCGTCCTTGAGCGAACGGCTGGGCCGGGCGGAGGAAGCGGGTGCTCATCGGAAGCGCGCCGATGGGTTGCGCGACGCGCTGGAATCTGCCGGCTGGGACGGGGCCTGGTATCGCCGGGCCTACTATGATGACGGCGAACCGGTCGGCGCAGCGCAGGACGATGAATGGCGGATCGATTCGGTGGCTCAGTCGTGGGCGGCGATTTCGGGGGCCGGCGATCCTGTGCACACTGAGCAGGCGATGCGCGCCGTGCAGGAGAAGTTGGTTCGGCCGGACGAACGCCTGGTGCTACTGGCGACTCCGCCGTTTGACCACTCCGCCCGCGATCCCGGTTACATCCAGGGGTATCCGCCGGGCGTGCGGGAGAACGGCGGTGCTTATTTGCATGCGGCCATGTGGGTCGCCTGGGCCTGCGCCGACCTGGGTTGGGGGGATGATGCCCACAGCCTATTGTGCATGCTCAATCCCATCACGCGCTCAGACACCCCGGAGAAGATGGAGCACTACCAGGTCGAGCCCTACGTCGTCGCGGGCGACATCTCCGACCAGGCCACGCGTGCTGGGGAGGGCGGCTGGACCTGGTACACCGGCTCTGCGGCCTGGATGTACCGACTGGGAGTGGAACGGATCCTCGGACTGCGCCGGATGGGCGATGTGCTTCGGATCGACCCCTGCATCCCGGCAAGCTGGCCGGGCTATCGGATCGAGTACCGCTATGGCCGCTGCAGCTATCAGATCGACGTGCAGAATCCGGACCGGGTGTCTCGCGGCGTGCGCGAGGTCGCACTCGACGACGTGCTCATCCCCGACGGCCGAATCCCTCTGAGGGACGATGGCGGGACGCACAGCGTACGCATCCGGCTGGGCTGAACCCGCGGTCTCCGCGCGCTCGTAGTCTGCGATGTCGAATCAAGTGGGCCTGCGCTCGATAAGCAGCCTCGACGATCTCTTTCTAGATCCTTTTGCCCGCCTCGGCCATCCGTCCGGCTACGCGGGGCGGATGCCCTCGACGGGTTCGCGTCGCGGCCATGGCGGCGTGATGGGGAGGCCGCTCGAACTGGGCGATCGATGACCGACCCGTCGTGCTGGGGTGGATTCTTCCGATCACAAGAGGATATCGGCCAGGCTGCGCCGAATTAGTGGTCAGCCGCCGCGCTGTACGACATCTGGCTCGCGGCGTTGGCGTCATCGGACACAGTCAAGAAGGGATCAGCCCTAGCCGAATAGGCCGGCGGCCACGTCCGTTGAATCGGCTACCCCAGCAACCTCTCGTTGCTTGCGTGGCTCCAGATCATTTCCGGATTGACGGACAGGTCCACCGGACTCTCGCGAGTCATAGAGCATGACGGTTCAGACAAGCATCAACGACCCCAACCGTCACCCCAACCGCGCTGTCACGGAGCACTCTCCGGTCCCGGCCGGAGGCATCGGGACGATGGCCCCCTGGATGCACTTGCCATCCACCTCCAGCTGAACCTCATTCCCTGGACCGTGTCGTTCAACGCGGATGCCGTAGCGGACGCCCCGATACTGGCGCACCGCTTCAAAGCCTGCCCAGGCCGAAGGGATGACGGGAGCAATTCTCAATCCATCATACGTTGGACGAATACCCAGGATCCACTGTGTGATAGCGACATAGTTCCAGGCGGCTGCGCCGGTCAGCCAAGAGTTCTTGGCCTCACCAGATGCCACCGCATCACGGCCGGCGATCATCTGGGCGTAAACATAAGGTTCGCACTTGTGCACTTCGCTCATTTCCTCACGCGCGGATGGATTGATGCGAAGGTAGTAGTCATGGGCTCGGTCGCCGCGCCCCACTTTCGTCTCCGCGATCATGATCCATGGGTTCGTGTGGCAGAACACTCCTGCGTTCTCTTTGACCCCGGCCGGGTAAGATGAGATCTCCCCCAAATGGAGGTAGTATCGGCTGTATGCTGGCTGCTGCAGAACGATACCGTGAGGCGTGGCCAATCGTTCTAGAGTCTGATCGAGCGCCATCTCGGCGCGACCATCCTCTATCCCCAAGCCCGCAATAACGCACATGCCCTGCGGTTCGATGAAGATCTGCCCTTCTTTGCACTGCCTGGAGCCAATCGGGTCCCCGGCGTCGTCGTAGGCTCGGCGGAACCACTCGCCATCCCAACCTGCGTCCCAAACGGCTAGCTCCATCTCATGCGCCCCAGAGGCGAAGGTCCCCGCCTCTTGCGGGCGCCGGCGTCGATCGGCGAGCTCCGCCATCTCTTTAGCCGCCAGGATGAACAGCCCGGCAATGAACACACTCTCGGCGTTCTTGCCGTCCTTGTTGGTCGTCGTTTGGAAGGACTGCCCCGGCGTGTCCGAGTAGCAATTGAGGTTCAGGCAATCGTTCCAGTCCGCCCGGCCGATGAGCGGCAGCCCATGCGGGCCAAGCCGGTCGAGCGTATATTGGATCGCGCGCCGCAGGTGATCATAGAGCGCTTCGTCCGTCCCGGGACGGTTGTCGTAGGGGACCGATTCATCGAGGATCCCCCAATCCCCTGTCTCTTTGATGTAGGCGGCGACCGACAAGACCAGCCACAGCGGGTCATCGTTGAAGCCGCTGCCGATATCGTCGTTACCGCGTTTGGTCAAAGGCTGGTATTGGTGGTAAGCCCCCCCGCTGGGCAACTGCGTAGCCGCAAGATCGAGCAGGCGCTCACGTGCGCGCTCAGGCATCATGTGGACAACACCGAGGAGATCTTGGTTGCAGTCACGGAAAC
>JBGOYQ010000246.1:0-3148 GCA_041479735.1 Anaerolineae bacterium
AGCGTGGAGGCCATTTCCCCGAAGACCAAGCGTAAGGCGAACGCCGGGGTCGGGACGAGAGAGGGGCGGCGCATGACTCGACCCAGGATCCGGCTGAACTCGGCGTTGGTCAGCGGCTGGGGGGAGGAAAGGTTGAACGGGCCCGTAGCGCGCTCCGTCTCCATCAAGAAGCGCAGTGCGGCGACTTCGTCCTGGATGTGAATCCACGAGAACGGCTGATGACCGTCGCCCAACGGGCCTCCGATGAAGAATCGGTAGGGGAGCATCATCCGCGGTAAGGCGCCCATCCGCCGGTCCAGTACGACAGCGGTCCGTATGATGACCCGACGGACGCCCAGGCGGTCCAACCCGGCTGTGCTCGCCTCCCACTCGGCGCACACGCGCGCCGGGAAGTCATCTCCGGCGGGGCTTGTCTCACTCAAATCGCCCGTTTCATTCGGTCCGTAGTACCCGATGGCCGACGCCTGGACAACCACTCGAGGTTTGGCAGCGGCCGCCTCGATGGCTGCCACGACGGCATGCCCCGGGTCGATGCGACTCTGGGTCAGGTTGCGCTTGCGCTCGGCCGTCCACCTGGCGCCGGCCAGACCTTCCCCTGCCAGGTTGACGATTGCCGTCGACCCGGTGATCTGCTCTGCCCATCCGGCCGAGGTTCGCCCGTCCCAGCCAGCGACCTCTACCCCGCTGGGCATGCGGCCGCGATGCCTCTCGGGGGAGCGGCTCAGCACGACGACCTCGTAGCGATCCGCGGCCAGGTTAGCGGCCAATGCCCGGCCGATCAATCCGGTTCCGCCCAGGATCAACACGCGCATGTGGGTCTCCTTCATAGCGAACTCGAACCCGTCGAGGGTCGGGCTAGCTAGCTCCGGCCCTCTCGAGCCAGGCCACGATCGGCGCCCCGCGAGCGTCCAGGCTGTCCGCGGCGGCGGACTGATAAGCAGTCAGATAGCGCCCCAACAGCTGGGCCGGCAGACGACGATTGGCCATCAGCCCCTGCACCCAGGTGATTTCGGCAGTGATCAGATCGAGGTCGCCCAGCGTCAGTCCGGCGACGATCGCCCCGCCTAAGTGGTCATTGAATTCGGTGACGGTCGATGCCTTCATGCCCAACTCGCCGCGCCGCCCAAAGAGAGTGGACTCAATCCGGCCGCGGCGTTCTTGGAACTGGGCCAGGGCGGGCGGGTAGGCGCGGTCGACCGGGCGTAAGGGGGCCTCGGACGGGCGATCCGTCAGGATGCCCTCGACGGCGGAAGGCACCTGCCCGAGGTTCTCGCCGAGGAAGACGCCCGGCATACGGTCTCGCAGTGCCGGAATCTGGTCGAAGACACGGCCGCCGTAGGCCACCGGCAGACCGGCCTCGCCCAGGCAGAGCGCCAAGCCACGCAGCGTGGCGGCGGTCTGCAGGCGCTGGGCGACGAAGATCGACAGCGCCGGCCGTGTTTGTTGCACGGTCTCGCGGACGCGATCGATCGGCACGTTGGCTCCCAGGTAGGTGACCGGCCAGCCGCGCCGTTGCAGGAGCAAACGAACGAGGAGAGGGGCGAAGGTGTGCCATTCCTCGGGCGGGCATCCGACAAGGAGACGGTCCGGGCGGTTGGGCGGCGGTGCCGCGGCCGACAACGCCTCGAGCTTGCGCGTCGCCAGTGAGGAGGCGAAATGTTCCTGATGGATCGTTATGCTGCCCTGATACCAACCGTTGCCGATCCTCGCAAGCCCGGCCTGCAGCACCTGACTGCAGACATCCTCCGTTGGGTAAATGGCAAACGCCTGTGCCAGGGTCCTTTCGGCCGAGGCCTCGTCGAACGCAAGCACGGCCGCGACCCAGGCCTGCCCCAGGTTGACCATCTGCGAGCCGTCGATAGTCATCGCCGGAGGGGGCGACGAGAGACGACTGTAGGCGGGCATCCGCAAAGGGTCCTCGCCGGCAGCATCCAGCCGCCGCCAGAGTTCGACTGCCCGGCTGATGCTCAGACCTTCGTGCTGGCGTGCGACCAGCCACTTGAGCTCATCGATCTCTCGCTGGGAGTAAAGGCGGTGCCCGCCGCCCGTCCGCTGCGGTCTGGGTAGGCCGTAACGCCGCTCCCAGGCGCGCAGCGTGTCAGGCTTCAGGCCGGTTTCACGCACGACAGCCTTGAGATTGAAGGCCGGGGTGTCGATATCGGATGACAACGACTGGCTAGCCTTTCGCTCGGCATCAAGGCAAATCGCATCGAGGATAGCACGATTGTTCAGTTTTTGTCCAGGTTTCCCACCCATATGTGGCAAAGCTCAGGGACAGAAATGCTCGGGACCGGACCGTAACAGGCAATCACCTCAAATTGGACCTTGACGGTCGTAGTTCGGCGTGTTATAGTTCGACGTGTGACCAATCGGGCGGGATTGTCTGACAACCCCCAGGACGGAGCCATGATGGATCGACCGATCGCCGCGGCAACCGACCAGCATATGATGCATGACGTATTGCACTATCTCGCTGGCGACGTAGATCCGTCCGGCCTCGAATTGGCGCGCCTGGTCCACGTCGTAGCCAACCAGTACGATGCCTTCGGAGTCGGGCATGCGAAGGCGAAAGGATTCAGCGGGCCGCGATGGCGCTTGATGTTCCGCCTCCTGGCCGAGGAGCGGCAGGGCGAGACGGGCGGCCTTTCACCCAGCTATCTGAGCCGATGCCAAAACGTCGGAAAGAACACGATCAGCGCGCTTCTTCGTGGCCTGGAGGAGCAAGGCATGGTCGAGCGCACGTTGGATCAACAGGATCGGCGCTTCTTCCGCATTCGGTTGACGGATGCTGGGCGGGAGCTGATCCTGAAGAGGGCCCCGGTCTGGCTCGATCGTCTGAACGGTTTAGCCGCCGGGCTGTCGGCGGAGGAGAAGTCGGAACTGATCCGGCTTCTGACCACGTTGCATGGCTCGCTAGCGAGCACCGCTCGCGAGGCCGTGCCCGAGGCGGCAGCCGGGGACTGACCTACACGAAGCTTCCGCTGCCCGTTCATGTTTAGCCCACAATTCTGGGTCACGATCGAGCGGGTTCAACAGCACGAAACAGGAGGAATCACCCTTGCAAGCATCACCCACCAGGTCCCGCCGGGAAGGTATGAGCTTCGACGCGTTAATGCGCGCCATCCGCTATCTGGGGCACTACCGCGGC
>JBGOYQ010000247.1:0-3142 GCA_041479735.1 Anaerolineae bacterium
CCGAGTTTCGATAACCTGTCGGTTCTTGAGGCGCCTCCTGTGATGCGGGAGGCGCCTTTTTGATTCCCAAGACGACTCGGATGCGCGGCAGCGCAAGGACGGCCGACGGCCGTCAAAGGTATAATCGCCGCCCAGCGAGGAAGAATGCGGACCTTTGGGTTGTTGGCCGGCTTGGCGGCGGCCTCCATCTGGGGCGGGATGTACGTGGTCAGCAAGGTGGTGCTGGATATCATCCCGCCTTTCACGCTCATCGTCCTGCGCTTGCTCATGGGCGGCGCTTGTCTCGCGTTCATCGTCCTCCTACGGGGGGGATTCCGCGTGCGCCGGCATCAACTTGTCCGCGTCCTGGCGGTTGGCGTCGTCGGCTACGGGGTCTCGATAGGGCTGCAGTTCGTGGGAACGAAGTTGTCGACCGCGGCCAATGCCGCACTTGTGACCTCGGCCTCGCCGGCATTCATCCTCTTGTTCGGCGGGCTGCTCCTCCGGGAGCGGGTCACCGGGCGGCGCCTGGCTGCGCTGGGCTTGGCGACGCTGGGTGTCTTAGTCGTGATCAACCCGCACGAGGCGGCGCTCGGCGGAAACGCCTTCTGGGGCAACGTGGCGTTGCTGGGTGCGGCGCTGACGTGGGGGCTGTACTCGGTCCTGGTCAAACAGGCCAGCGGCTACCTGAATACCCTCGAGGTCAGCACCCTCGTCCTCCTGGGGGGATTGCCCATCTGCGTGCCGCTGTCGTGGTTGGAGCTGCGCCTCTCTCCGATCGGCCAGGTCACACCGGGTGTTGTCGCCGGCGTGATCTACCTGGGCGTCGTCTCAACCGCCCTGGCCATGTACCTGTGGAACAAGTCGTTGGCCTTGCTCGACGCCGGCATCGTATCGCTCCTATTCTTCGCCCAACCTGTCGTCGGGATCGGCCTGGGTATGTCGTTGCTAGGAGAGCATCTGGGGCTCGCCTTCTGGATCGGGGCAGCGCTGATCGGAGCCGGCCTGGCGATGGCCGCCTGGCCTGATGCCGGGGCACCGCTTGCAGCCGTTCCGGGCGCCGCACGAGCCGATCGATCGTAGGAGGGGGGATATGACATGAAGGGCTGGGGAGGCTGTATGGGGGCGGTGCTTCGTGTCATCGCCGGCATCCTGGTGGTCGTCTTCATCCTGGCGCTGCCGGTGACTCTTCTGGCGCACAATGCGGCCAGCGTCTTGTTCTCACCGGCGGCCATGGCGCGGGTGTTGAGCAGCCAGCTCATCGATTCGGGCATGCTCCGCAACTACGTCATCGATCAGCTCTTGACTTCAGGCGCACACGCATCTGGCGCCCCATCCCTATCCGGCGCGACGGCCTATTTGACCCCGGATCAGAAAGACGCCATCGCACGGCAGCTCCTTCCAGATAGTTGGGCCAAGGATCAGATCACTGCACTGTCGAACGGCCTGTATGCCTGGCTCGACAGTCGCGACCCATCCCCGAATCTGTCGATCGACCTGCGGCAGGTACGGGAGAGGCTGACGCGTAGTTCCGGACCGATCGTGCAGATGATCGTCGATTCATGGCCGGCGTGTTCCCTGGCCGACCTGGTCAGACTGGCAATGGCGGTCTTCGGATCGGAAGGGTTCCCGTACTGCCAGCCGCCCGAGCCGCTGCGCTTGGCGGTGGTCCGCACCGCCACGCAGGTTGTCCAGGACATGGCCGCGGTGCTCCCGGACTCGCTTTCACTCAATGCCGTCACCAACGTGATCGACCCGGTCAAGGCCGAACAGACCAAGGCGCAATTGCGTTTGGTGCGCTTCGTGATGCGCTGGGCATGGGTGATCCCGCTGGCGCTGTTGGGATTGATCATGGCGCTTGCCGTTCGGAGCTGGAAGGGATTCGCCCTGTGGTGGGGTATCCCCTTGCTGGGCGGTGGGTTGGTGTCTTTCGTGCCCGTCCTACTCGGACCAGGCATGACCCGCCAGTACCTGCAGCAGTGGGCGGCTGGCACAGGCATGCCGGCCATCTTCACCGATACCGTCAAGAGCGTCGGCAGCGGGTTGACGTCGGCGATGCTCCGTCCTCAGCTCGCCCAGGCCTTGGCCATCAGCATCTTCGGAGCGCTCATGCTGCTCGTGGGTTTGCTGCTGAAGCGCAAGCCGGCCGTCGTGCCTTCATCAGCCTCGACCGCCGCCGCGCAAGCACGCCCGCCATCGCCGGCTCCGATCGTGGCCCCCAGGCACGCCGTACCAGATCCTAAGGACAGGCCATCGGGCATGTTCGGCTGATGCCCGACCGGCACTCCCGACGCCTGCAACTCACCGGCGCCCGCATGGGCGCCGGTTTGCATGGGATCCGAGTTCAGGCCGGGTCGCCGGCCGACCTTTAGAGGTACTTGAGCTCGTACGCCTTGCGCTCCAGTTGCTCGCGGACATCCGGATGTGCGATGTCGATCAAGGCCCGCGCCCGCTGGCGGATCGTGCGGCCGTACAGCCGGGCGACGCCGTATTCCGTGGCGACGAAGTGCACGTGGTTGCGCGAGGTCACAACGCCGGCGCCTTCCTTCAGCATGGCGACGATCCGGCTGACCTGGCTTCCGTCGCGGAGCGTGGCCATCGATGGCAAGGCGATGATCGGCTTGCCACCCTTGCTGCGGGCCGCCCCATAGACGAAATCGACCTGGCCACCGACGCCCGAATAGAGCCGCGGGCCGATGCTGTCCGAGCAGATCTGCCCGGTCAGATCGACCTCGATGGCCGAGTTGACCGAGACCATGTTGTCGTTCCGGGCGATCACGAAAGGATCGTTGACGTACTCGGTCGGGTGCAGCTCGACGATCGGATTGTCGTCGACGAAATCATACAGGCGCTGCGTGCCGATGATGAAGCCGGAGACGATCTTGCCGGGGTGGAGCGTCTTCTTCTCGTTGGTGATAACACCGCGGTGGACCAGATCCATGACGCCGTCGGAAAATAGCTCGGTGTGCACACCCAGGTCACGCCGGTCACCGAGGAACTTCAGCACGGCGCCCGGGATGGCGCCGATGCCGATCTGCAGCGTGGCGCCATCGTCGATCAGCTCGGCGACGTGGCGACCGATCTGCAGGCTGAGCTCATTCGTATCGACCATCGCCAGCTCGGCCAGAGGGTAGTTGACCGGTATGGCGTAGTCGATCTTTGA
>JBGOYQ010000248.1:0-3137 GCA_041479735.1 Anaerolineae bacterium
CGATCGGCATGTCCGGCGCCGGTGCGGAGGGGACTGCAGGCATGCCGGCCTACCTGCTCTGGACGGGCTTTCGCTTGATCAGCGTCAAGTGGTTTTGGCCGGCCAGCCTCTCGTAGCGGACCTCATCCATGACGCGATGGAGGATGACCAGGCCCAGGCCTCCCACGGGCGGGTCGTCTTCATCTAGCTGCGAGATCGTCGGGCTGAGAGACGGGTTGAAGGGCGGCGCCTCGTCACGCAGTTCGAAGGTCAACTCATCGGCGCGACCGGTGACCGACACCTGGATGATGCCTTTGCCCTCGACGCCGTACCCGTGCTTGATGATATTCTCGCTTGCTTCGGCCACCGCCAGCTGGCAGGCGTAGCTGGCGGCTGAATCGAAACCCGCCTCCTGAGCGGATTCCTCGACGAGGCGGCAGATGGCTTCGATTTGATCGAGCCGGCTGGGAAATGTCGCTTGCCGGATCTGCATGCAAGACCTAGCGGACAGCAGGATGTGAGTAACTTCCAATCCCGGAGGCAGGATGGGCGCCGGCGGCTTCGCCGCTGTCGCGTGCGCATTCCTCAACATCGGCTTCGATTGCCGGCCTTCAGAAGGAAGCGATAGCGGCCTCGCGTGACTCGAACGAGTGGAACAGCGTGTCGAGTCCGGCGATGGACAGCGAGGACACCACCCTTTCGGATGGCTGGGCAACGCACACTTCGCCGCCCACCTTGCGCAGAGTCTTCATGGTGGTCACCATCACGCGCAACCCGCTTGAGGACAGGAAGTCGACCGCGCCCAGATCGAGAATCAGATGCTTTTGGCCGTTATCGATGACGGATCGGATCGTAGTTTCGAGCTCCGCCGCCGTCGCCGAGTCGATTCGACCGGTCACCGTGATGACGGCGACGCGCTTGTACTGCAGCAGGTTGATTTCCACGGCGATCTCCTCCTTCGAAATGCGGCCTGGGCCGGTCTACATCGTGCGCTCGACGACGTAGTGTGCGAGCTCGCGCAGTGCGTCCCGTTCGGGTGTGTCCGGAAGCCTAAGCAGCGCCGTCTCTCCCGACATCAGAAAGCCGCGCGCCTCCTCGAGGGACTGGGCGACGGCCTCTGAGCTGCGGATGTCCAGGATCAGGCGCTCCAAAGACTGGTCGTCCAGCCGACGCCCGGCGACGGCGTTCACGACGTTGATATCGTCCGGGTTGGTCTCCAGGTAGCACAGGCAGGGCAGGGTGATGATTCCCTGCCGCAGGTCGCTGGCGACGGGCTTTCCGACCTCGTCCTCCTTGCCGACGAAGTCGAGGACATCATCGACGATCTGGAAGGCGACCCCGATCTGGTAGCCGATGGTTCGCAGGTTGTCCAGCGTCGTGGGGTCGCTGTCGGCCAAGAGCGCAGCCCCTTCCGTCGCCAGCTCGAACAAGGACGCGGTCTTCGAGTAGATCCGGTCCAGGTAGTCTCGCCGCAGGTCGCCGGTCTGGGTGTGGAAGAGCTGATTGATCTCCCCGTTGACGATCGTCATCAGTGTCCGGGCGAAGCTCTGCATGACCGGAAGAGAGCCGGTCAGGGCTGCAAGATAGGCGGCTCGGGCGAAGACGTAGTCGCCGGTCAGCACGGTGGCTCCCGGCGTCCAGCGCGCGTTCAGGGTGGGTGAGCCCCGACGGAGCAGTGCGCCGTCGATCAGGTCATCGTGCACGAGCGTGGCGGTGTGGAGCATCTCGATAGCAGCCGCCAGGGTGACGGCACGGTGGGGGTCGGCCCCGAGCATGGCGGCCGAGAGCAGGACGACGGTCGGGCGGATGCGCTTGCCTCCCGACGACAAGAGATGCTCGATGGCCTGGTCGAGGGCCGGGTTATGCTGCCCGGAGCCCATCCGCATGCGGGTCTCGACCTCTTCCATGGGGGCACGAACCAAATCAAAGAACGTAGCGGTTGTCGGTTCCATCATCCCAACCAAAAAGTCGCGCGGCGTTGGCTGACGTTGTCGACGCGACGTGTGACAATGACTCTTCTTTGACCTCGGCCAGCTTTTCCGCGACTAGGAGCGCGTAGGCTGGTTCATTGCGCCGGCCTCGATTCGGATGGGGCGCCAGGTAGGGCGCATCCGTCTCGACCAGGAGCCGAGCGGTGGGAAGCGCCGCGGTCACTCGCCGACGCTCATTGGCGGTTCGGTAGGTGATCGGCCCGGCAACCCCGAAATAGAATCCGGCTGAGGCAGCGGCTGAGGCGGTCTGTCCGTCCGAAGAGTAGGCGTGCAACACGCCTCGGCGTCCCGCCAGGCGCTCGCCAAGCGCCGACGCCCAGCGCAGCAGGTAGGATATCACGTCGGCGGCGGCTTCCCGGTTATGCACGATCACGGGCAGTTCCAGCGCGGCTGCCAGCTCCAGCTGCTGCTCGAAGGCAGCTCGCTGCACGTCGGCGGGCGCCAGGTTCCGGAAGTAGTCTAACCCGATTTCGCCGACGGCGACAACGCCGGGAGAGCCAGCCAGCCTGTGTAGCTCGGCCAGGGCGGTCGCGTCCAGCTCGGCGGCATGGTGCGGGTGCACGCCTATCGCCGCGAAGATGCCTTCTTCCTGCCCGGCCAGCGCCACGGCTGCCCGGCTGGTGGCCAGGTCGATCCCCGGAACGACGATCCGATCTACGCCGGCAGAACGAGCCCGGGCGATCACGCTCTGCCGGTCGGCGTCGAACTCCGAGAGGTTAAGGTGACAGTGGGTGTCCACGAGTCTCGCGCCGCTCGCCACGTCTATAGACCCACGATGCGCAGGCCATCCTCAAGGATGGGGCGGACAGCCTGCTCTTGGGTGGTTTCACAGTAGACGCGGACCATCGCTTCGGTGCCCGAGAATCGGATCAACAGCCAGCCGCCGTCTTCCAAAAGGAACTTGTATCCGTCGAGGGTATTCAATCCCGTTACCCGCAAGCCGCCGATCGTCTTTGGATGGGCGGCCAGGATGCCCGCCTCGCGGGTGCTGCGCTCGCCCGGCGGCAAAGGCGAGTCGATGCGATCGTAGTAATGTGGGCCGACTTTGTCGAACAGCATCTCGACCAGCTGCGAGGGCTTGCGTTTCGTCCGGACCATCATGTCGAGCAGCAGCAGGCCGGCCAGGATCCCGTCGCGTTCCGGGACGTGTCCGCGGAAGGCGTATCC
>JBGOYQ010000249.1:0-3135 GCA_041479735.1 Anaerolineae bacterium
AAGGTTTTCGAGCGCGTGCATCCGGTTGGGCAGTTCGAGGGCACTGGTACCGGCCTGGCCATGGCCAGGCGCATCGTCGGCCGCCACGGTGGCCGCGTTTGGGCCGAAGCCGAGCCGGACGTCGGAGCGACGATCCATTTCACGTTGCCGGCCAAGACAGCGTGGTCAGTCTCCGGGAAAGGAGAACAAGATGATCATGGTTCGCCATAAGCCCGCAGCCGGTCTCATGTTGCTGGTGCCGTTCATCCTGGCCGTGCTTGCCGTCCTCGCAGGCGCCGGCTGCACTCAGGAACCACAAGTCCCGCTTCGCGTCGGCACCCATGTCTGGCCGGGGTTCGAGCCCCTCTATCTGGCGCGCGAGCAAGGCTACTACCCGTCTGGAAGCGTCCGGCTGGTGGAATACTCCTCGGGTTCCGACGCCATCCAGGCATTTCGCGCCGGGGCAATCGATGCTGAAGCCCTGACTCTCGACGAAGCGCTCCTGCTGGCCGAGACGACACCCGATCTGAGCGTTGTCCTGGTCCTGGACGTTTCCAATGGTGGCGACGTCATTCTGGCGCAACCGGCGCGGTCAAGCCTGCGCGACCTGAAAGGAAGACGAGTTGGGCTGGAAGCGGGCGCCTTGGGCGCGTATGTCCTGACCCGGGCACTTCAGACCGTGGACATGACGCCGAAGGACGTGGTCGTGGTTTCCCTGGAGTCCTTCGAACACGAGCGTGCCTTCAAGGAGGGGCGCGTGGATGCCGTGGTGACCTACGAGCCGTCCCGGACAAGGCTCCTGGCAGCCGGCGCGCGTCAGTTGTTCGATAGCAGCCAGATTCCCGGAGAAATCGTCGATGTCCTCGTCGTCAGGCGCGCGTTTGCGGCAAAGCACAGGGAACAGGTCAGTCAGCTCGTGCGTGGCTGGTTCAAGGCTCTGGACTTCCTGCGCAAAGAAAGGAACCAGGCTGCTTCCTTAATGGCCCGAAGGGAACAGCTCAGTACCGACGAGTTCCAGAAGTCGCTCCAGGGCTTGCGCTTCTACAACATCGAGGAGAACCGCTCCATGCTCGCCGGCCCGGCCCCCGCCATCATCCCCACGGCGCAGCAACTCGGCCGTGTGATGATCGACAACCGACTGCTCAAGCAAGTGCCGGAGGCAAATGGATTGGTTGACGGCAGCTTCGTCCAGGATGTCACCTGGCCATGAACCCGTTCACCAGGCTTCCCCTGCGCCTGAGCATACCGTTCTTTCTGCTCCTGCTCGCCCTTCTGGCTGACGGGTACACCATGAAGTACAGCCAGGACAAGGCCGACGCCGAGGAAGAGCAAGAGGCGCTCGTTCTCGTGACCCAGGACATGACCCAGTTCCAGGACAGCATCAGCTACCGCCTGCGCAAGGGCGATTCGGAAGGAGTCCAGTCGGCGATTGCCGGCAGGGGATCGAACGCCAGCGTTACGGTTGAAGTGCTGGTTGACGATGCCGGGATCATCATCGCTGCCACCAACCTGAAACTCGTCGGGGTCTCCATCGGGCAGGCCGTGCCCGAAGTCGATGCCGCGTTGCTCAAGGAAGTCGGCACGACCCTGAACGGCAAGGTTCTGCTGTCTGACGACCGGCAGTCCATCGCGGCCTGCTATCCCGTCATTCTCGGCGCAAGGCTTGGCGAGATCAGGCCGTACCGGGTGGGGATACTGTATCAGCGCTATGACCTTGCTCTTGCCAAGGCGAGTCGGCGCCATGCGCTGGAACGCCAGACCTTCCTCATGGCCGGGTTCTTTGCCGGCTGCTTCCTGCTGCTCGGTCTCTTCCTTCATCTGATTCTCACCCGCAGGGTCGGTCGCCTGGTGTCGGCGGCCAGGCGGTTTGCCGCCGGAGACCTCACCGTTCAAACGGGTTTCGAGGGAGAAGATGAGCTTGCCCAGATCGGGAGAGCGTTCGATCGCATGGCAGCGGAGATCGCCCGGAATAGCGAGTCGCTGCATCGGCTGAATCGGGAACTGCGCGCCATCAGCAAATCCGACCAGATCCTGGTGCGGGCGGAGGATGAGCAGAGCTTGCTCGACGACATCTGCCAGGTCGTCTGCGACGAGGGCAAGTACGCCATGCTCTGGGTCGGATATGCCGAAACCGACGACGCCAAGACCATACGTCCTGTCGCCTGGGCCGGGTCCGAGGGCGCCGCGTACGTTGCAAACGCCAGGCTCTCGTGGGCTGACGACACGGAACGCGGGAGAGGTCCCGGCGGGAAGTGCATCAGGACGGGTGAAGCGGTCATCACTCAGGACTTCGCGACCGATCCGCAGATGGCCCCCTGGCGCGAGAGCGCGCTAAAGCGTGGGTATCGTTCCGCTGTCGCCCTGCCCCTCAAGGACGATGGCGGGAAGCCGTTCGGCGCTCTCATGATCTATGCGGCCGAGGTTGACGCCTTCCCGCCGGACGAAGTGCGGCTGCTCGGAGAACTGGTGCGCGACCTGGCGTTCGGCATCCAGGTCATCCGCACCCGCATTGAACGCCAGCGTGCCGAGGAACAGGTCCGCACGCTCAATCAGGAGCTCGAAGGGCGCGTCAGGGAACGCACGGCCGAACTGGAAGCCGCCAACAAGGAGCTGGAGGAATTCTCCTATTCGATTTCCCACGACCTGCGCACGCCGTTGCGCGCCATCGACGGATTCGCCCAGATCCTTGTCGATGAGCATTCCGCCAACCTCGACAACGAGGGTCTGCGCCTGCTCGACGTGGTCCGCGCCAACACGATGCGCATGGGCCTGCTGATCGACGAACTGCTGGAGTTCATGCGGCTCGGTCGCCGACGACTGGAATTCGGGCCGGTGGATACGGTACAGTTGGTACAGGAAGTCTTCGCCGGGTTGCAGGCAGCCGTGCCGGAGCGCAAGCTGCGCCTGGAGCTCAAGGCCCCGCCGCCGATCTGGGGAGACCGGACCATGATCCGCCGGCTGCTGACGAACCTGCTG
The DNA here is from genome assembly GCA_041479735.1 of Anaerolineae bacterium. Taxonomy (GTDB): domain Bacteria; phylum Chloroflexota; class Anaerolineae; order Anaerolineales; family E44-bin32; genus JBGOYQ01. Next base: position 2,956 of record JBGOYQ010000249.1, read on the forward strand.
TCGAACGCGATCAAGTTCACCCGGCCGCGGCCGGAGGCGGTCATCGAGGTCGGCGGCAGCAGCGACGGCAACGAATACTCTTACTACGTCAAGGACAACGGCGTAGGCTTCGACATGAAGTACGCGGACAAGCTGTTCAAGGTTTTCGAGCGCGTGCATCCGGTTGGGCAGTTCGAGGGC
>JBGOYQ010000250.1:0-3130 GCA_041479735.1 Anaerolineae bacterium
GATCCCCCGCTGCTCGGGCAACAGGTCAATGACCGGGTGAGGCGTGCTGCGATCGAATTCGGTCGAGTTGGCGTCTTCGGAGCCGAGGACCGCCCGGGCGAACTCCACCACCATCACCTGCATGCCCAGGCACAGCCCCAGGTAGGGGACCTTGTTGAGCCGCGCATAGCGCGCTGCGGCGATCTTGCCTTCGATACCGCGTGAGCTGAAACCTCCCGGGACGATGACGCCGTCGGCCGATTTCAACTCCTCCCAACCCTTACCCTTCTCCAGCTCGGCCGAATGCAACCACAGGATTTCCGCCTCGACGCCGACGGCCAACGCGGCGTGCTTGACCGCCTCCCTCACGCTCATGTAGGCATCCTGCAGCTCGACATACTTGCCCACCAGCGCCACGCGCACCCTCGGTCGGGGCTGATGCGAACGCGCCACGAGCTGCTGCCACTCCGTCCAATCGGGCGACCGTCGCGGTTCGAGGCCCAGCCGCTGGACCATGAGGTCACCCAGGCCTTCGCGCTCCAGGATCAGAGGCACCTCGTACAACACCTCCGCCGTCGTCAAGGGAATCACCGCCCTGGGCTCGACGTCACAGAACAGCGCGATCTTGTTGCGTAGGTCGTCGGCGATGGGGAAATCGGAGCGGGCGACGATGACGTCCGGCGAGATGCCGATGGAGCGCAGCTCGCGCACGGAGTGTTGCGTCGGCTTCGTCTTGAGCTCTCCGGTGGCGCCGATATGCGGCAGCCAGGTCACGTGGATGAAGGCCGCGTTCTCACGGCCGAGGTCCGAGCGCATCTGGCGCAAGGCATCCAGGAACGGCAGCGATTCGATGTCGCCGACCGTACCTCCGACCTCGACCAATACGACCTCGGCATTGGTCGCCTTGGGCACTAGCCCGATGCGTTGTTTGATCTCGTTGGTCACGTGGGGAATGACCTGGATCGTGCCGCCAAGGAAATCGCCACGCCGCTCCCGAGCGATGACCTCGGAATAAATCTGCCCCGTGGTGACGTTGCACACCTTACTAAGGCTGATGTCGATAAAGCGCTCATAGTGGCCCAGGTCCAGATCGGTCTCCGCGCCGTCATCCAGGACGTAGACCTCGCCGTGCTGGTACGGGCTCATCGTCCCCGGATCGACGTTGATATACGGATCGAGCTTCTGGATGGAAACGCGGAAACCGCGCTCTTTCAGGAGCTTGCCCAACGCCGCGGCGGTCACCCCCTTGCCGACCGAACTGACCACCCCTCCCGTTAAGAAGATGTACTTGGTCACGGCCTCACCTCCCGCGTCGCGGCTGCAGCCGCCATGAATGGCGGTGGGGAGGTCCGTCTTGCGGAGACCTCCCCACCGGTGCACCCTGCCGATTGTGGGACTTCACTCCCCTGCCCGGGTTCATCCCACCAACTTCTCCAAGTCCTTAGCTGCACGTCGCATCTCCAATAGGACCAGGCCCAGTTTGGCCTGTTCCCGGGCAAGGACGGTCAACACGGCATCCGTCCCCGAAGACATCAGCAAAACGTAACCATCGTTGCCGTGGATGTAGACCTCGTCGAGCAGGCCTCGCCCGAGCTCGCCGGCAATCCGTTCGCCGAGGCTGAGCATCGCGGCGGACATGGCCGAGACACGATCTTCTTCAACTCCGGCCGGGAGCGAGGAGGCCATGATCAATCCGTCGACGCTGACGACGGCAGATGCCTCGACATCCGGGGTGTTACCCTGCAAATCTCGCAGGCGATCGACCATCTGGTCGGTCCGCGTCTTTTCCATCTAACCTGACAGGCTCCTGGACGGGCGGAGTCTACCATAGGCCCTACGGCCGGGCAAGCCGCGCGCCCGCCGACTTCCCGAGTCGGCGGCTGATCCTATTCGCGGAGCCCGGGAATCAGTACGACGACCAACCGCCCGGCAGCCAGGTCGATCTCGCGGATGACGGCGGCGATCGCCGGCAGCAGCAGCTCGTGATTCTCCGCATCACGAACGACGTAAACGTCGTTGGCGCCGGTCTGCAGGATGTCAACCACCTGTCCCAGATTCTCACTATCCGACGACACCACCGCCAAACCGAGGATGTCGCCGTGGTAGTAGGTCCCCTCCGGCAGAGGCGAAACGGCGTCAACAGGCACTCGCACCTCCGCGCCGCGCCACTTTTCTGCCGATTCCCGATCGTGGCACTCGCGCAGCGACAGCAGGTAGCCCCTGGCCTGGGCATGCGAACTGGTGACGGTGGCGGGGACCCCGTCCGGCCCCAGGAAGACCTGCGACCCGGCCTGCAGCTCACCGATTGCGGCCGAGTACGCCTCGATCCGCAACACCCCGCGCACGCCATGCGGGCGAACGACGCGCCCGACAGCCAACGTCTCGGGGGGCTGTCGGGCGCCGGTCTTGCCTGACATCGCGCTCGGCATCGGACTCAGATGATGTCGAGTGTCGCCCGGACGCCGCGTCGCGTGCCGGCGGCGCGCAGCAGGACGCGCATGGCGTTGGCGACCTTGCCGCTCCGCCCGATCACTCGGCCCATATCGTCCTCACCGACCGTCAGCTCGATCCGAACGTCATTGCCCCTGGCCGTCTCAACGACCTTGACTTGCGTCGGGTCGTCCACCAGGGACTTGGCCACGAACTCGATCAGTGGTTTCATCGGACGGATCCCTCAAGTGTGCGCCCGTCGGGGCGCGAGCGTCAACCGGCGGCCGCGTCCGGCGCGGCGGCCGCTGGGGAAGCGGCCTCAACGGCTTCCAGCTTAGCGCGCGCCTTCTTCGAGACCCCGCTGCGCTTCAGGCCGTCCCGCCGGGTGCGCGGGTCGACCTTCGGCTGCTCGGCGCGTTCTGCCAGGACGGTGTCAACACTCTCGCCCTTCTGGACCCGCTCCCAGCGTTCCCAGGCGCCGTAGGTCTTCAGGACCTTGACGACCGACTCGGACGGCTGCGCCCCCTGCTTCATCCATTGAAACAGGCTCGCTTCCTCCACCACGACGGTGGCAGGCTCGGTGCGCGGGTTGTAGAACCCCAAGATTTCGAGAAAACGTCCGTTGCGGGGGCTCTCCCGATCAGCGACGACGATTCGATAGGTCGGCTGGTGCCGGGAACCCTCCCGGCGTAATCGAATCCGAACCATGGTTTTCGTTTGC
>JBGOYQ010000251.1:0-3110 GCA_041479735.1 Anaerolineae bacterium
ACGAAGGCGGCCACCGCCTCGAGGTTCACGCTGTCGGAGATCTCCCCGGCGCACTGGCATAGCGCCACGACGATCCCCGCGCCGCCAGGTCTCGACGCGCGCGCCGGCAATCCGGCGGCGGTGATGAACGGCTGGCCGCGGGAGAAGGCCCTCCCACCCAGTCGGTCGCCCAGCATGCGCATGACCTCGGCCGCCGCCCCGGAGGCATCCAGGATGGTCTCAGCGATCTCCTTGGGGGAGGCGAAGGCGCCGCAGACGAACACCCCCGGCCGGGAGGTGTCCAACGGGGCGAACTTGTCGGTGGCACAGAAACCGTACTCATTCAAGCTGACGCCCAACGTACGGGCGATGTCGATCGCTTCGGCCGGCGGGCGGATGCCGACCGCCAGGACGAGCAGGTCGAAGCGCTCCTCCCGGAGCGGGCCCTGCCCGGCGGCCGATTCCTCGTGCTCGCGCCCCCCGGGGTAGCGTAAGATGATCTCCCCCGTGACCGGGTCCTCATCGACAGCGGAAATGCGGGCGCGGGTGTAGCGAATACCGTGATCGTCGCGCGCCCGGAGGTAGTAGTGGTTGTACTCCTTGTTAAAGGCGCGCTCGTCCATGGTGAAGATGTGGCACTCCGCGCCGGGGATGCGCTGCTTGGCGAGCACGGCCTCTTTGGTGGCGTACATGCAGCAGATCGAAGAGCAGTACGGGTTGCGCTGATCGCGCGATCCGACGCACTGAAGCCAGGCGATGCGCTTGGGGACCTGTCCGTCGGAGCGGCGGCGGACGATGCCCTCCGTCGGTCCGGATCGCGACGCCAAGCGTTCATACTGCATCGAGGTGATCACGTTCTGCAGACGACCGTAACCCAACTCGGGCATCAGCCCGGCATCGAAGGGCTGGAAGCCCATCGCCAGGATGACGGCGCCGACGTGGATGCTCGACGAACGGGGCTGTGCCTCAAGATTGACCGCCTGCGTGGGACAGATCTGAGCGCACTTGCGGCAGTCGTCACACACGGGGGTCTTCTCCAATAGGTAGTACAGGTCGGGCACCGAACGCGGGGCGGACTTGTCGATCGCCTTGCGCGTCGACATGCCCAGCTGGAAACCGCTTGGCCGGGCCTCCGGGCAGATCTCCGAGCACCGCCCGCAGTTGATACAGCGCCGCGGGTCAACGTATTCGGGGCTGCCTTGCACGTGGATGGTGAAATCCCCGGCCTGGCCGTCGCAGCCCGTCACCCGCGTGGAGGTCAAGAGCGTGATGTTGGGGTGACGGTTCTCGTCCAGGAGGGCTGGGCTGATGGTGGGACGGGTGCAGCCAAAGCCGTGGTCGGAGGTGCCGCGGCACAACACGCAATCATGCGTCGGGAACATGAAGCCGAGCTGCGCCACGCGGCCGCCGAGGACCGGACTGGTCTCCAACAGGTACACATGGATACCGGCCTCGGCCAGGTCGATCGCCGCCCGCATCCCTCCCACGCCGCCGCCGACGACCAGGACGCCGTCGGGTCCGCCGGGGAGGGTTTCATGGTCTGGCAACAGGGTTTGAGTCGTCACGATAGCAGAACGCGAAGCCCAGGCTCCGCTTCCCTCGCGCCCGCTCGGGCGCGGTAATCTGTCTATTTCTATCTAGTATGGTAGGGCGGAGAGGGTCATCCTAGTGCCGATAGTCACGAGCGGCAGGGGACAATCATCTTGGGGCACACATCGCATGGAATCAATCGTCGCCGCCGGTCGATGTGGGGCGTGGCCGGCCTAGTGAGTGGTTCCTCAGAACTCGTCCACCGACTTTCGCAGCCGAAGCCCCAAGTGGGTCACGTCGCACAACTCACCCTCCGGCAGCATCATGTAGTCGGTATAGGTGCACACGAGCTCGAAGCCGAGGTTCATGAAGGCTTTGATGTCCGCAGTCCGATCTGTGGGGCTGTAGACCTCGAGCAAGTACAGGTTGCGCCGTCGAGACAGGTCGGTCACGGCCTGGATCATGCGCGTCGCCAAGCCGCGGCGGCGAAAGTCGCGCGACAGGAAGATGCGCACCTCGGCCCGATGCCGTGCCGGGCCGGTGCCGAAGTGCAAGCTGACCTCGCCCACGATGCGATCGCCGACCACGGCCACGACAGGCAGCACGACGTCGTAGTCGACCTTATCGGCCCACGCTCCGACGAGTGCGCGATCGGAGACGTCGTGGCGCATGTACTTGCGCTCCTCTGGCGGGACGGAGACGAACAGATCGACCAAGGGCTGACGGTCGTCGGGCGTCAGCGGCCTGAGAAGCACGCGGGTCCCATCGCGCAGGGTGACGAGCTGACGGTAGGAGAGTTCTTGTTGTGTGGCCATCGCACGTGCTCCTCTTCCCCGGCAGGCAGACGAGGCGCGCCTGCCTGCCGGGAGAACGTTCGACATGGGCGAGCCCGCCAGGCTAGCCGGGCTGCGCCAGCAGATACTCGTACGCCGCCAGGGCGGCCTTGGCGCCCTCGCCGACGGAGATCAACACCTGTTCCGAGATGACGTCGGTGACATCGCCCGCGGCGAATATGGCGGGAGCCGACGTCCGATTGCGGGCATCGACCTTGATGTGCTTCTTAGTGTCGAGCTCAACCAGGTCGGCGACGATCTGCGACTGCGGCACGAGCTCCAGCTCGACGAAGAAGGCGTCCGCTTGCAGTTCGCGTTGCTCGCCGTCCCGGCGGATCAGCAGCTGGCGGGCGTACTCATCGCCCCGGACCGATTCCACTCGATAACCTTCCAGCACCTCGACATTGGCCGACGAGCGCACCCTCTGGCCCATCGGGGTGTCGAGCTCGCCGTGCGTCGGTGCCACCAGTGTGACCTTGCGAGCGATCGTCGCCAGCTCGGCCGTCGAGCGCAGAGCGAGCGCACCGTCCCCGATCACGGCCGTTTCCCGTTCGATGAACAGCGGCGCATACGACACAGCGCTGTAGCACAGGCCGCGCATCATGAACTCCTGCTCGCCAGGGACCTCCAACCGCTGACCGAGGGCGCCGGTGGCGACGATCAATACTTTGGCCTGGTAGGTCTCCCCGCCGCGGGTCGTCACCTCATAGCCTTCGCCCGACGCGGTAACCTTGACCGCCTTGTCGAGCACGCGCGCGAATTCCAAGT
>JBGOYQ010000252.1:0-3104 GCA_041479735.1 Anaerolineae bacterium
AGACCGGGGACTGGCTGCGCGGCGAGGACGGCCGCTCCTTGCCGCGGAAGGGTCCCTACCACCGCGGCCGCCGCTGAGAGCCGATGGGGCTTTCTTCTTCGCCAAGACAGGGGGGCCTCAGGAGGCCGGATTATAGCATGGCCCCATGCTACAATCCGGCCATGCCCGACGAGCTGGCGCTCAGAATTCTGCGGCAGGCGCACTTCCTGCGCGACATCGACGAGGTCACGCTCGAAAGCGTCGCGGCCGGCTTGAAACCGATCCAGTCCAAGGCCGGTGAGACCTTCCTGCCCCAGGGCGCGCCGGCCGACGCGTTGTACTTCATCGTCGAAGGCAACGTCGAACTGGTCCGGCGCGGTAAGGACGGGCGGGAATCGCGCCTGGCCACGCTCGGCCCGGGAGACACCCTGGGCGAGGTCGAGCTGATCTTTCACCAGGCCCGGCAGGCCTCGGCCCGCGCCGCACAGGCTTGCACGCTGCTGCGCTGGGACCGTGCCCCGCTGGCCGAGTTCATGCGCGCCCATCCATCGGCCCTGGCCAGCCTGCGCTTCGCCGCACAGGGCCGCCGCCTGGCGGGCAAGATACGCTTCCGCTGGCTGGCGGACGGCGAGGTGGTGTACGCGGTGGCGCGCAAGCACCAGGCGCTCCTCATTCAATCCCTCACGCTGCCATTGATTCTGCTTTTGTCGGTTGTCGCCCTCGGCGCGTGGGCCGCGGCTACGGGTGTGATCTGGCTCGGCTGGCTGGCGGCCGCCATGGGCATTTTCAGCCTGGCATTCGGCATCTGGCAAGGCGTCGATTGGGGCAACGACTACTACGTTGTGACCAACCGCCGCGTCGTCTGGCTTGAGAAGGTCGTGGGCCTGTACGATAGTCGGCGAGAGGCGCCGTTGCACACGGTCCTCTCGGTCACGCTGCGGACCGACGCGATCACTCGTTCCCTCGGCTACGGCGATGTGATCATACGGACGTACACCGGCCAGATCACCTTCCACCGCGTCGGCAATCCGCAGGCCATGGCCGCCATGGTCGAGGAGCATTGGCGGCGCGTGCAGATCGAACGCCAGCAAACCGACCGCCAGGCCATGGCGCGCAGCCTGCACGATCAGATGAGCGGCCAGCCGGAACCCGATCCCACCGCTGCCTTGGCGATCGATTCCCAGAGGCCCACGAGCAACGTCGGGCTCGATCACTGGACGCTGCAGGTCCGCTTCGAGCAGCAGGGCGTCATCACCTATCGTAAGCACTGGGCGGTGCTGATCCAAGCCATCGCGCTGCCCTCGGCGCTGACCCTGCTCGCCACGGGGCTGATCGGTGTGCGCTTGGCGGGTTGGATCGCCGTCCTGCCGCCGGACATCTTCGTCCTGGTCCTCGGCCTAGTCCTGGCGGGTTCGATGCTGTGGTGGATCTATCAATTCGTCGATTGGGCCAACGACATCTACCAGGTCACACCCACGCAGATCGTGGATATCACGCGCAAGCCCCTCGGCGAGGAACGCCGCGAGGTCGCGCCCTTGGAGAACATCTTGGGCACCGAGGTCGACCGCCGGGGCGTTTTCGGGCTGGTCCTGAACTTCGGGAATGTGATCGCCAACGTGGGCACGGCACAGTTCGTGTTTGAGGGCGTCTTCGACCCGGTCGGCGTACAGCAGGACATCATCCGCGCCCAGGAAGCGGTGCTGCAGCGCAAGCACGAGACGGAAATGGGTCAACGTAGGGAGGAAATGGTAGAATTGCTGCAGCTCTATCATGAGGAGATCGCCTCCCGCCGCCCGGCGCAGGGCTCGGAAGGCAAGAGTTGACATGGCCACGAGAGAAATCGTCACGCTGCCTGCCCCGGTCCTGCGGGCCAAGGCCCACCGGGTCAAAGCGGTGACGCCAGCGATCCGTCAGTTGATCGACGACATGGTCGAGACCGTCCGCCTCGCGCCGGGCGTCGGTTTGGCTGCACCACAGGTGGGCGTCGGGCTGCGGGTCATCGTGGTGGAGTTCGCCGAGCCCTCCGAGGATCCGGACGCCGCTCCGAAGCAACCAAGGCTGTACACGTGCGTCAATCCCGAGATCGTGCGGCGATCGTCCGAGACGATCTCCGGCGCCGAAGGTTGCCTGTCGATCCCCGGTTACCTGGGCGAAGTCGATCGGCACGCGGCGATCACGGTCAAAGGGCTGAACCGCCAGGGCGAGCCGTTTCGCGTGAAGGCCACCGACTGGCTTGCGCGCATCTTCCAGCACGAGATCGACCACCTGGATGGCGTCCTGTTCATCGACCGCGCCACGGATGTGTGGAAGGCCTCGCAGGACGAGCTCGAGCAAACCGAGGGAGCCCCGGCCGCAGCCTGACCCGCGGACGAAGGTGACACGCGCATCGCCGCCCGCGAGGCGGCGATCCGATTCCCCTGCGCCGAGGCTGGATGGATTCAATAACTAAGTGCAACGAAGACGTTGAATAGTACCTCGTGAGGTGTACGAAAGCCGAGGCATTTTCTGGGGCGATGGTTGAGTTCGGCGGCGATGGCATCCAACTCGTCCTGTTCGAGGCGGTTCAGGTCCGTGTCCCGGGGCAGGTAGCGGCGGATCAAGCCATTGGTGTTCTCGACCGTGCCTTTCTCCCAGGAATGATAGGGGTGGCAGAAGTAGAAAGGGACGGTTAGCGCTTGGGAGACCATGAGGTGATCGGCATTCTCGCTGCCGTTGTCCGCCGTAACGCTCGAGTGGGGAAGATGGGCGAGGCGCGTAACCAAGGCATGGTAGGTGTCCCGGGCCAACTTGCTGCGCAAGCGGGTGACGACAGTGAAACGGCTGAGCCGATCGACCAGGACATTCAGGGCTTGGTCGTGGCCGAAGAGCAGCGAATCGCTCTCCCAGTGGCCGATTTCGGTGCGCTGCGTCGCCGCTGGCGGCCGGGCGTCAATAAACAGCCGCTGGGCAATAGGGCTAGTGTGGGCCCGACGTCCTTGACGCCGCGTTCGCTTCTTCTTGCCCCGACGCAGGTACTGGTAGAGCTTCTCCTGGCGCCCCAAGGCGGACTCGTAGACGAAGCGATAGATGGTCTCGTGGTTGACGACGGTCGCACCCTGCTCAGCCCGCAATCGGCCGGAGATCTG
>JBGOYQ010000253.1:0-3103 GCA_041479735.1 Anaerolineae bacterium
GGGCCGACCTGTCAATCGTCTACCCGCTGGCACGCGGCCTGGGGCCGGCGCTCTTGCTCGTCTGGTCGGCGACGATCCTGCGCGAGCACATCACCATCGGCGGGGTGGGAGGCGTGCTCCTGATCGTGGCTGGGCTGTATACGATCAACCTGCCCCGACTGGGCGCATGGATGGAACCTTTGCGTTCCTTAGGCAAGCCCGGCCCGCGCTGGGCGCTCTTCGCCGGCGCGTGCATCTCGTTCTACACCGCCATCGACCGGGTCGGGATCACCTACGTGGCGCCGCTGCTGTACACCTACCTGGCGCTTTGGTTCAGCATGGTGTGGCTTACGCCGATTACATTCTTACAAGTCGGCCGCAGCGGCCTGGCGGCCGAATGGCGGCACTCAACCTGGATCACCGCCTTGGCCGGCTTTACCTCGCTCAGCGCGTACGCGCTCGTCCTGGTGGCGATGTCCATGGGAACGCCGGCCAGCTACGCCGGCGCGGTGCGCGAGTTCAGCGTCGTGTTGGGGGCGGGTTACGGCGTGCTGGTGTTGAAGGAAGATCATGGGGCGATTCGCCTGTTCGGCGCGACGCTGGTCGGTGCGGGCGTGGCGATGATCGGGCTGTTGGGATGAGATCTTGCCTGCGAGTCGAGGGATAGGAAGCGATGCCCCCTGCTGAGGGCTCGGACCCCTTGGTGGTGTTGATGCCGTCCGGCCGGCGCGGTCGGGTGGCGCGCGGCACCGATCTGCTGGAGGCAGCGCGCGGACTGGGTGTCGAGATCGAATCCATCTGCGGCGGCCGGCAGACCTGCGGCAAGTGCCAGGTCATACTGGAGGAAGGGCATTTCGCCAAGCATGGCATCACCTCATCCGTAGATCATCTCTCGCCGGTCGAGTCGGAGGAGCTGGCCTACGCCGAGAAGAACGACCTGAACGGGCGGCGTTTGGCGTGCGCGGCGCGTGTCGTGGGCGATGTCCTGATCACGGTGCCGGAGGAGAGCCAGGCCCGCAAGCAGATCATTTCCAAGGCGGCGACCGAGCGCGCCATTGAAGTGCATCCGGCCGTCCGACAGCTGTACCTCGAGGTCGAGCCGGCGACGATCAGCGATCACCGTGGCGACTGGCAGCGATTGCAGGCGGCCCTCGATTCGCAGTGGCAGCTGACCGACCTGGGTATCGAGCTGCACGCGTTGATCGAGCTGCAGCCCGCGCTGCGCAAGGGCAAGCAGGCGATCACCGTCACGTTATGGCAGGATCGCCAGGTGCTGCGCGTGCAGCCCGGGTATGCCGAGGGCGTCTACGGGCTGGCGGTCGACGTCGGTTCGACCACGGTCGTCGTGCACCTATGCGATCTGCGCACTGGAGCGGTCTTGGCGACCGAGTCGGCGATGAACCCGCAGGTGCGCTACGGCGAGGATCTGATGAGCCGGGTGAGTTACGGCATGACCGAGCCGCAGGGCGTCGAGCGCCTGCATCGGGCCATCATCCGAACCTTGAATGAGCTGGTGGAGAAGGCGGCCGCTCGGGCAGGGATCGTGCCGGGCGACGTATTGGACGCGGTGCTGGTCGGGAACACCGTGATGCATCACCTGCTGCTTGGAATCGATCCGGTCGAACTGGGCGGGAGCCCGTTTGCGTTGGCTACAGCATCGGCGTTGGACCTGCAAGCGCGCGACCTCGGGCTCGACCTGCACCCGTGTGCGCGCGTCCATATCCTGCCCTGCATCGCCGGGCACGTCGGTGCGGACCATGTGGCCGTGCTGCTGGCGGAAGCCCCGCAGCAGCAGGAGGCCATGACGCTGGTCGTCGACGTGGGGACGAACGCCGAGATGTCGCTGGGCAATCGCCAGCAGGTGCTGTGCGCCTCCTCGCCCACCGGGCCGGCGTTCGAGGGCGCGCAGATCACGCACGGGCAGCGCGCCGCCCCGGGAGCGATCGAGCGCGTGCGCATCGACCCGAAGACGCTTGAGCCGCGTTTCCGTGTCATCGGGTACGAGGATTGGATTGCGCCGGCGGAGGCCCCGGCCCTGCCGGATTCTGCCCGGGCGACGGGGATTTGCGGCAGCGGAATCATCGAGGCGGTCGCCGAGATGTACTTGGCCGGCATCCTGGGCGCAGATGGGCGGTTCTCCGAGGATGGGCCGGCGCGTTCGAGCCGGGTGCGATTCCAGGGTCGTACGGGAGAATATGTCCTGGCGGACGAAGCGCAGACGGCGACGGGCAAGCCGATCATCGTGACCCAGAGCGATGTCCGCGCCATTCAGCTGGCCAAGGCGGCGCTGTATGCTGGTGTGAAATTGCTGATGGCGCACCGAGGCGTGACGCACATCGATCGCATTTCGCTCGCGGGGGCATTCGGCAGCTACATCAGCCCGCGGCATGCCATGGTCCTGGGCATGATCCCAGATTGTGACCTGGAGCGCGTCGTGGCCGTCGGCAATGCGGCCGGCGACGGTGCCCGGATCGCGCTGCTGAACCGCGAGCAGCGCCTGGAGGCGGTGCGCCTGGCGAGGTGGACCGAGCACGTGCAGACCGCCACCGAGCCCACATTTCAGGACGAGTTCGTGGGCGCGATCGCCCTGCCGCACGCATCCAATGCCTTCCCGCATCTGGCCGGGATACTGCCGACTCCCAGGCCGCCATCGGCCATGCGCGGGAGTGAACGACGCCACTCGATCGAAACCAAGAGCTAAGAGGACACCATGACCGAAGAACTGGATTTGAGCAAGCTGGAAACGCCCGAACTGATGGACCAGATGAAGGACGACCTGTACGACGGCCTGGCAGACGAAGTCGTCCAGGGCGTGAAGGAGCTGCTCAAGCGCGGCATGACGCCGTATGACGTCCTCACCAACGTGCTGGTGGCCGGTATGGACATCGTCGGGGCGGATTTCCGTGATGGCGTCTTGTTCGTTCCGGAAGTGCTGATGGCGGCCAAGTCGATGAAAGCCGGAATGGTGATTCTCCGGCCGCTGCTGGCCGAGACCGGCGCGCCGCAAATCGGCACGATGGTCATCGGCACAGTCAAGGGCGACATTCACGACATCGGCAAGAACCTGGTGGCCATGATGATGGAAGGCGCCGGGTTCAAGGTCGTGAACTTGGGCATCAACAAC
>JBGOYQ010000254.1:0-3060 GCA_041479735.1 Anaerolineae bacterium
GATCTCCGTCAGCGCGACCGTGTGGTCGCGTTCGCTGACCTCGTAGTCTTCGGGCTTGAGCTGCTTCACGACCCGCGCCATCTGCTCGTACGTTTGCGGATCTTCCTGCGCCGGGCCGGAGATGATCAGCGGTGTCCGGGCCTCGTCGATGAGAATATTGTCGACCTCGTCGACGATGGCATAATGGTGGCCGCGTTGGACCCGGGCTTCGAGGCCTTGGGCCATGTTGTCGCGCAGGTAGTCGAACCCGAATTCGTTGTTCGTCCCGTACGTGACGTCGGCGGCGTAGGCTAGCTTGCGGTCGACGATGCGCAGTTGGTGGACGTCCTCCTGTGAAGAAGATCGCTCTGGATCGTAGACAAACGCTTTGCGACCGTTCTCCGTCCGGGCGGCCTCCTGCAGGACGCCCACGGTCAGTCCGAGGGAATGGAAGATCGGCCCCATCCAGCGCGCGTCGCGTCGCGCCAGGTAATCATTGACCGTGATGAGGTGGACCCCCTGCCCCTCGAGGGCGTTCAGGTATAAGGGCAGAGTGGCGACGAGGGTCTTGCCTTCGCCGGTGCGCATCTCGGCGATCTTGCCTTCATGCAGCACGATCCCACCGATCAACTGGACATCGAAATGGCGCAGGCCGATGGTTCGGATCGAAACCTCTCGCACCGCTGCGAATGCCTCGTCCAGCAAGTCATCGAGCGACTCACCCTGGGCCAGCCGGGCTCGTAACTCGGCCGACTTTCCCCTGAGCGCCTCATCGCTCAGCGCCTTGAATTCCGGTTCCAGGGAATTGATGTGGTCGATGCGATCGGCGTAGCGTTCAATCTGGCGTCGAATGGGGTCGCCGCCGATAATGCGCGTCAAGTTCTTCAGCATGCAGCCTGTTCCTTCCGGCCGGCATTATAGCATGCGGGTCCCTTGCCCCCCTCGCGCGCCGACCTCGCCGCTGCGCGTCGCCGGGACTAACATAGGCGAGTTGCCGTGTTGGGTCGGCCGCCCTGGGCCTACCCAACTTAGCACCCGGCGGGCGAGGCGGCCGGGTCTTCTAACAGGATGCTCATGAGTGAACCCAACCCCGCAGATTTGCGCCGATGGCCTGGAGCGGTCGCAGGCCTTTTGTGCCTCGCCTTCCTTGCCGCGTGCAGCCCGCGCCCATCGACCGCCGTGCCCACCGCCCATCGGGCCGGCGTCGTGGTGGTCCACTCGGATGGGACCGTCCGTAAGGCCTGCGTCCGGTTCCCGGAAACCGAGATCAGCGGCGAAGTGCTGCTCCGGCGAGCCGGGTTGGATGCGACGGTCGATTTGACCAATCCGATGGGCGCCCTCGTGTGCTCGATCGACGGCCAGGGCTGCAAGTTCCCGTCGCAGCCCTGCTTCTGCGCCTGCGCCAAGCTGGGCGCCTGCGCGTACTGGGCCTACTTCACCCAGGACAAGGCCGGCGGATGGACCTACGCGGCTCAAGGCACAAGCGCGCGAGCCGTGCACGATGGGGACCTGGACGGTTGGGTCTGGATGCAGACTTCGGGCGCCGGGGCACCGGCCCAATCCTTACTCCCCAAGATTGGACTGGACGAGGTTTGCCCTCCTGCGTAGCCGGCCGAAGGAGCGGCGCCGTCGGACGGGGCGAGGCCGCTCCGGCGAGCGAGACGGCTTCGGAATCGCGCCAGTCTGCCGGCGCTTATGGCTATCGAACTGAGGCGCCTCGGGTTAGAATAGCCACGCCGGGGCGGTGGCGGAACTGGCAGACGCCGGGGACTTAAAATCCTCTGAGGGCAACCTCGTGTGGGTTCAACTCCCACCCGCCCCACCTGGGACCGGAATCGGCGCCGGTGTGTTTGCCCGGATCGGAGGCGAAGATGGGCCCGCATAAACGATACCTTCCTCTCCTCTTGTTGGTGCTCGCCGCGGCCGCGTGCACGTTGCCCGGCGCCGCCTCGCCTACGCCGTTCACCTTCCCGACACCGAACCTGACGCTCACGGCGATCTTTGCCCCGACGGAGACCCCGACCCCAGCCGGCCCGACCGTTCCGCCACCCCCGAGCGATACGCCTCCGTCCGGCGGACCCGCCTCGCCGACGCCTGCGACAGGCGCCACGCCCACGGCGCCGGTGGGTTTGATCCGGCCGAACGGCTTCCCGGTCACCGCCCAGTTCCTTCCAACGCCGCCATCGATCGACGGCGACCTGGGAGACTGGACCGGTCCGACCTTCACGGCCAGCCAATGTGTCTTTGGCTGCTCGCTGTATTCGGGGGAAAACGACCTCTCCGCTAGCTACTACCTGGGCTATGACGCCACCGCCCTATATTTGGGCGTCAAGATCAAGGATGACAAGTACGTGCAGCTCTCGACCGGGCACTTGATGTACAAGGGCGATGACGTGGAAATCCAGCTCGACACGAATCTCGTGGGCGATTTCGCCGACACGTTCCTGAGCGGCGACGACTACCAAATCGGTATGTCCGCCGGCAATTTTGGCAGCCACGCGCCCGAGGCCTACCGCTGGTTTCCCGCCAGCCTCCAGGCGCCCCTCCCCGGAGTCCTCATCAAGGCCAAGCAGGTGACGGCTGGCTACACGCTGGAAGCCAAGATCCCGTGGACCACGTTCAAACTGACGCCGACCTCAGGGGCGCGCTTCGGGTTCGCCCTGTCGCTATCCGACGACGACCTCCCGGGGTCGGCCGTCCAGCAGTCACTCGTCTCCAGCGTGCCGACCCGGAAACTTGCCAACCCGACGACGTGGGGGACGCTGATCCTGGCGCCTAGCGGCGGCAGCTAGCCGACTCAGTCACCGCCCGAGTCATCGGAGCCAGCCTTGCTGGCTCCTGCCGTATGTGCCTACGCCCGGCAAGGAGAGGTAAGTGGAATTCCCTTCACAGGCTTTTCGCGCCACGCTGACCGCCGACGAGCTGGCGCTCGTCGCCCGGCTGGATACGCCCGAACGGATCCAGGCCTGGCTGGCCGAGCAGTTGCAGTACAACTTCGAGACGGACGGTGAAACCGCGATGGGGCCGATCCGAGTCCTTCGGACTCGCCGGGCGCACTGCTTCGAAGGCGCCATTCTCGCC
>JBGOYQ010000255.1:0-3057 GCA_041479735.1 Anaerolineae bacterium
AATAGCGCCCGCCTTCCTGAGCGTATGCGGGAAGGGCCAGAGAAGCCAAGGCCCCAACCGTAAGGAGGATTGCGAAGACTCGTCGCATGCTTCCCCTGCAGCGCCGATCGGTTAAGCGCAACCATTACTCTAGACGAGATTCGCCTGTTCTGTCAAGTGGGGTCGGACGGGGGATTACTCAATCTCGCCGGCACGCATACGCTGGTAGGAATCGTAGCGCTCCGGGCTGATATTGCCTCGCTCGACGGCTTCGATGACGGCGCAACCGGGTTCATGGGTGTGTGTGCAGTCATTGAAATGGCAATCGGCCACGAGCCCACGGATCTCCCGGAAGTACCCGTCCAATTCCTCGGGTTCGATGTCCCACAGGGCAAAGGCCTTCACCCCGGGAGTATCGGCGACATAGCCTCCCCCGGTCAGCGACATGAGTGCGGGGAAGACGGTGGTGTGAATGCCCTTGCGCGTGGCCTGCCGGACCGCATGCGTCGCTAGCCCCAGGCCAGGCTGCAGGGCGTTGAGCAGGCTCGACTTCCCTACCCCGGATGGCCCGGCGAAGACGGACAGCCTCTTCTCCAAGGCTTTGCGTAGACCGCGCATCCCCTTGCCGGTCTTGGCCGAGACATAGTGAACCGGATATCCGAGGCGCTCGTACTCCCCGAACTCGGCCCGTGCGCTGCGCGCCACGACGAGATCAATCTTGTTGGCGCAGATGATGGCCGGCAGGTTCTCGCGCTCGGCGACCACCAGCAGGCGGTCCAACAGCCGGAAGTTGGGGTCTGGGTCGGCGCACGCGAAGACGAAGGCGGCCTGATCCGGATTGGCGACCAGGATTTGCTCGGCCTCCCGGCCGGGGTCGCGTCGGGAGAGCACGCGTGTGCGCGGCTCGACCGAGTCGATCACCCCGCCGCCGTCTTCCAGCAGCCGCACCTGTACCCGGTCGCCGAGCGCAATGAGATCGGTCGTGTGAGGGCCCTCCGTCAGGCGCCCGCGCAGCTTGGCGATCACGCGACCGTGCCCAGTCTCGACCTCGAAGAAGCCGGACTGGGCACGGACGACCAAACCTGGCAGGCTGTCTGAGTCGGGCATGGTCTACGGGGGCGTCGGCGTATCGGTTGCCTGGGCGCCGCCCGGGCCTTCCGTCGGCGTCGGGGTCCGAGTCACCCCGATCTGCGACTCCCATGGGTAGGGCTGGAACGGGCGGCCGAAGAAGTAGGACTCGATCACGCGGCGGGCGATCGGCGCCGCCCAGTCTGCGCCCTCACCCTGGTATTCGGCCAGGACCGCCACGGCGATGTCCGGCTTGTCGGGACGATTCTCCGAGCTGTAGGCTACGAACCAGGCATGCGGTTCAGTGCCGGTCCCGCTGGTCGCGGTGCCCGTCTTACCGGCCAGCACCAGGCTCAGGCCGAGGAACCGTCGGTAGGCGGTCCCCTTGGGATCGCGGATGACGCCGGTCATCGCCTGCTGGATCGTGCCTAGATTGTCCGGGCTTACAGGCAGTTTGCCGACCTCGACCGGCTTGAACTGGTGGCTGACGTCGCCCTCGGCCGTCTGGATGCGACTGATGAGCTGCGGCTGATACAGCGTCCCGCCGTTGCCGACGGCGGCGACGAAGCGCGCCACTTGGAGAGGCGTGACCTGCAGGCTAGCCTGGCCGATGGCCAGCTGGACGGAATCGCCCGGGCCCCAATCGCGACCCTGCGCCTTGGTCCATTCTGGATCGGGCACGAGCCCGGGATTCTCACCGATCTCGATCCCGGTCGCCTTCCCCAGGTCGAACTTCTTGGCCATGTCGGGCAGCGCCGTGGTCAGGCCGTCATTGAACAGCGTCAGGCCGATGTGCCAGAAGAAGGGGTTGCATGAACGCTCCAGGCCCTGGACCAGCGTCAACGTGCCCTGCGGCGGCAGTTTGTGATCCACCGTCCAGTCCTGGCCCACCCAGCCCGTGAGCTCGCGAAAGTATCCGTCGGTAGTGTAGGTGGTGTCGGGGGTGAACTTACCGGTCTCGAGCGCCGACGACATCGTGATGATCTTGAACACGGACCCGAGAGGGTAGGTGCCCTTGGTGGCCCGGTTAACGAAGGGCTGGTTGAGTTGCGACAGGTTGGCCAGCCCGACACCGCTGTTGGGGTTGGCCGAGTCGAACAGGTTCGGATCGAAACTGGGTGCCGAGGTCATCGCCAGGACGGCGCCCGTGTCGCGCTCGAGCACGACGACGGCTCCGGCGAAACCCGCCAGCGCCTGCTGCGAGTTGCGCTCCAGATCGCGATCCAGGGTGGTGTAGACGGCTTGCGGCAGGCCAGGATCGCGGGCGGCCAACACGCTGACCGGTTGGCCGTTGGCATCCGTCACCAGCAGCTTGCCTCCGGGCATGCCGCGCAGCTGATTCTCGAACGCGAACTCCAGTCCCGCCTGCCCCACAAACTCATCGCCCCGATAGCCGCGGCTTTTGTAGTCGTCCGCCTGTTCCTTGGTGATCTGGCTGACGTAGCCGACCGTCTGCGCGCCGGCCCCGCCCTCCGGGTAGAACCGTCCGCTATACGTTTCCCAGCGGACGCCTCCCAGACTGGCCAGCGTCCCCTGTACGCGCTGGAAATCCTCCTGGGTCACTTCGCCGACCGGCGTCTTCCAGTCCTTATCGCGGATGTTGTCGTACAAAGCCTGGATGCTCTCGGGCCTCTCGCCCAGTAGGCGCGAGAGCACGGTCAGCATTGTCGCTTCGGCGTCTTTGTCGCCGATCTGGTTGGGGATGATGTAGATGCCAGTGACGTCGGCCTCGGTCGCCAGCGCCTGGCCGTTGCGATCGTAGATGTTGGCGCGTGTCGGGGCCACCACCTGCAAGAACAGCTTGTTGCCGCCCGTCAGCTCCGGCAGGATCGAGGCTGCGCTCCAGGCGATCTGCCAGTCCTGGCCGCCGCGCTTGAGCAGCAGCATCGTGTCGCGGGTCACGTCACCGACGACACCGCTGTGCAGCGTGATCCGGTAGCTGACCTGGGCCTCGCGCGGGTTCACCAGCGAGGCGACGATCTGGTAGTCCACCCCGGTCAGCGCCGCCTC
>JBGOYQ010000256.1:0-3043 GCA_041479735.1 Anaerolineae bacterium
GCGCGGCAGCAGTTCTCGAGATAATCGCGCGCCGAGGCGATGGCCGCCTCCGGCGCTACGGCCTGCAGCGCCAGCGCGGCGTGGCCGGTCTCGAGTCGGGAGATGTCGAGCAGGTCGTTGACCAGGCGCGCCAGCCGATCGGTGTTTTCCTTAATCGTCTCCAGGAACCGACGCTGCTCGTCGTTCAAGGAGCCGGCGGCGTCGAGCAATAGGATCTGAACGTACCCCCGAATCGAGGTCATCGGCGTGCGCAGTTCGTGGCTGACGGTCGCGACGAAGTCGGACTTGAGCCGGTCGACCTCAACCGCCCGCGTGATGTCTCGGAACGTCGATACCGTGCCCAGGAACTTTCCTTGGGACAGCACCGGCGCCACGAGCACGGCGACGATGCGTTGGTCCTCGAGCAACAGTTGCTCGGACAGGGGCGTCGGTTCCAGGGCGCCTTGCGGTTCGCTGCTCCAGCGCTGGATGGCCTCGACCCAGCGCCGGCCTGCCTTGCCGTATACACCGATGAACTCGACCACCGGATGACCGATGATCGTGCTGCCCGGCAGCCGCAAGATGGCTTCGGCCGAGGCGTTGCACAGGACGACCCGATGGCTGCCGTCCGTGACCAGCACACCTTCGGCGATAGACTCGAGGATGGCGCGTGACTTGGAGGCCTCGATCTCCTGCGAGCGGATGAGATCGTCGATGCGCCGGTCCCTCGAGCGCACTACGCGGTGCAGGTCGGCCAAGTGGAGAAGGACCCCCAGGTAGTCGCCGGCCGCGGCGGCCAGCCGTAGATGCTCCGTGTCGAACGCGTCGGGCCGCTGGCTGAGTAGCAGCAGGACACCCTGAAGCATGCCGGCGCTTACAAGCGGAGCGGCCAGGATGCTCCGGTTCGTTTCCCCCGTCTTGGCCTCGGAGGTCCAGCGCTCATCCGCCCGAAGGTCCTCGATGTGCATCAGGTTGCGTTCGCGCAAGGCGCTGTTGGCGATGGCGAGCCCGGCGGCGCCCGGGTCCGATCCTTGTTCTGACCGCAAGCCAGGATTTGCGACGTGGCGTGCAAGCACGTTGAGTGTGCCGCTCCCGTCGTCCGGGACCAAAACCTCGCCCTCGTCTGCCGCAACGGCGGTGACTACAGCGGACAGCATCTGCCCCAGGCGCTGGTCGAGATCGTGCGTCGCCTGGGAAGGCGGCTGCAAGGTGAGCAGATCCCCTGCGCCGATCGGCCCCTGCCCCACGCCGGAGGAGTGCTCACGAAGACGCGAGGTCATCTCCGCCAGCGTCCGTCTGGTCCGCAGGAGCTGCCACCCGGCGACGGCGGCAGCCAGCAACAGGACGCCTGAGATCAGTAGAACGACGAGCCATTCGATGGCAGGCATGCTCTTAGGCCGGCTGCCAGCCGGTATCCCGGTGCCGGGCGCGGGCGGCGGCTTCGGCCAGATCGCGAATGCCCCGGTAAGGGCCCTGGGATGCCAGAGCGATTCCCACCGTCATCGTCAGTGGGGGGGAGGGCAACTCGCCGACCTCCGCATCCGCCGTAGGAGAATCGCTCCGGGTGGAGAGCGAGGCGGCTTCCTCGCTGAAGCGTTGCTTGATCCGGCTGGCGATCGCCTCGGCGCAGGCCGCGTTGGTGACCACCACGAAACCGCCGGCCAGGTCGTGCCCGATGAAATCATCCTCGGTCCCGAGAGCGTCCACGACCTGACCCAGCATCAAGGCGACGAATCGAACGACGTCATCGGCGGCGACGAAGCCGTAGCGGTCGGTGTAGGCCTCGACGTTTTCGATCCGGCAATCCAACAATCCCCAGTCGGAGAGCCGCAGCAGTCGCTGCAACTGTTCCTCGATCAGCTTGCCGGCCGGCAGCCCGGTGCGTGGATCGGTCAGGCTCTCCCGGTCCGCGCGGGCGATGGCGTTCTGGATACGCAGCTCCAGCTCCTCGATGTCGAATGGCTTGGTGATGTAGTCGTCGACGCCGAGCTGCAGGCCGGTGATCCGGTCGCTGCGTTCGTCCTTCTGGGTCAGGAAGATGATGGGGACATGACTGGTGCGCGGGACCGTGCGGAGCTCCTTACAGACCGCGTAGCCATCCAGGTCGGGCAGCATGATGTCGAGGATGATCAGGTTGGGAAGTTCCTGCCGGGTCAGCTGGAGCGCATCCCGGCCGCGCGAGGTCACGTGGACGGTGTACCCTCGCCCTGAGAAGAAGATGCGCAGCATATTGCTGATATCGGGGTCATCTTCGACGACCAACAGGCGACCTTTGCCCATGTCGCATCACTCCTACACCGCTGGCGTGTTCCGGCCTAGCGTGCGGGCCACGCAGATTCCGGCCGCAGGGGAATCTTACGGTAAACGGGGAAGCCGGGCAACTGGAGCGCGACGCGGCGGGCTAAGCGTCCGAAGCAGGGCCAGGCGATCCGGCTTCCCCAAAGACGATCAGTCGGGCCGGCTCAATCGATGGGGTGGCGGAGGATGCGGACTGCGCAGCATGGGTCACCGCGCGCGACGCACGAGGTCTCCTCCACCAAGAAGTTCTTTCCGCTGCTCAGCCAGGTGAAGGCCTCCTGGAAGAAGCCAACGGCCAGGTGGCAGGCAGGGGAATCGGAGTGCCGTCCCCAACATAGGGGACAGCGCTCGACGATGCAGGCGTAGGCTTCGCGATCGTCGTCGATGCGAACGGCCATGTCGGAGTAGCGATTGAGGATGTCGGCGAACCCTTCCAGCCCGGTCTTGAGCTTCATCTGCATCGGCAGGAGCCGGAAAGACAGGTCGGTCAGCCCCAGCATCGGGCCGAACTCGCGCAGCGCGTGGGCGAAGCTGGCCCGGCCGGTGCGCAGGGCCAGCCCTCGGCCGCCGCGCGGGCCGTACAGATCTTCGAGGGCCTGCTGGCAGGCGCCCAAGTCGGCGAAATCGAAGTCGGGATCCAGATTGTTCGGGGGCGCGTTATTGATGAGGTGGGGCAAGCGGGCGACATTGAGCACGGCGTTGACGCCGTTGCGGCCGATGACCTCCTCCAGGGCCAGCAGCACGATGCGCCCGATCTTGTTGGGGA
>JBGOYQ010000257.1:0-3032 GCA_041479735.1 Anaerolineae bacterium
CCCGCGTGGCGAATCAGGCAGGTCGAGTCGAACCTCCCCACTACACGTCCGCCTTCGTCGCTCACCTCGCATTCCACGAATGCTACCGACCGTCCCTTACGGATGACCCGCGCCCGCGCCGTCACGAGACCGTCGATCATCGGCTCCAGAAAGCGGGCTCCCAGCTCGGCGGTGGTGAACGACTCGGCCGGGGCGAGCAGCGAGGCGACGGCCGTCCCCATGGCGGCGTCGGCCAGGTCACACAAGATGCCACCATGCACCGTCCCCATCGGGTTGTGATGCGCCGCCTCGACGCGCATCGCCAGGACCGATTCGCCACCGGCGCAGCTGCGCATGTCCATCTTGAGAAACCGGGCAATGGGTGGGGGATTCGCACCGGAAAGCCAATCAGCGAGCGAATAACCGAGTCTGCCCATGCCTATTTCCTCGATAGGGTTGGCGCGCTGCGCGTCGACCCGTCTAACAGAAGCGGCACCGAGGCCTCAAAGCGGCCCGGCACAGGACGATCAGACCAGGATCAAGGCGATGGCGAGCAAGCACACGCCCACGCCGACCTTTTGGGAGTTCGAGACCCGCTGGCGCGAGATCAGTGTTGCCAGAACCACGGTCGCGCCAGGCGCCATGGATGAGATCACGGCCGCGATCTCCAACCGCGTAAGTTGCGCGGCTATCAGATACAGCGCGTTCCCGCCCGCGTCGAGTACGCCGGCCACGAACGCCAGACGGTGATCCGCCAAGGAGGGTACGCCGAGGCGGCCGGCGGCGATGACCAGCACCGCCAGCCCGATCGCGACGGCCTTAGAGACGACCAGCGGGGCGAACACCTGGCCAATCGGCGCCTGGGCGATGAACACGAAGAATCCGCCAAAGCCGATCCCGGCCGGGATGGCGTATTTGAGGCCGGCGGCCCCCGAGGGACGCCCGGGAATGAAGCCGCCCGTCACGAGCCAGATCCCAAGCAGGCCGGCAGCGATGCCGCCCCATTCAGTGGCGCTTAGACTTCCGCGCAGAGTGGCGCCAACCAACACTGGAAGGACGGCGCCGATGACGGCTGCCGGCGGAGACACGATGGCCGCATCGGCGACCGCCAGACCGCGGTAAAGGGCGGCGATGCCGATCCCGCCGGATATGCCTGCGCCGGCGCTCCATAACACCGTAACTGCCGACGGCCATGTTTCGCCTCGGACGGCCGCCGCGATCGCCAGGCAAATCATCCCGGTGAGCGACGCCAGGGCCAGTACGTGATAGGGGCTCCGCCCGCGCGTCGCCAGACCGCCGGCGAAGTCCCCCGTGCCCCAGACGGCCGCCGCCAGGAGCGCCACTAACGCGCCGATCGATCCTGCCCCGTCCAGGTTCAGCCTCCAGCGCGCGGGCGTCGCTCCGCCGCGCGAGATATCCGTTGCCCCATGCTATCTGCCGCCCTGCCAACTACTTCAAGTAGCGCAGGCAGTCGCCCGGTGTGTCTCACAGTTCGTGTCTCAAGACCTGCCGCCCATCATTTCGTGAGTGTTGGCCTGCGACCCAACCCGCGCGGGCATCGGCCGCGGATAGACGTCTAATGCTGCCAACCGGTCAGCTATCCCATCCATGTTCCCGTCTCCGGGTTGCCTCAAACTTGGTCGACGAGGCCTTGAACGCCTCGGTGTGCTGGACGACGAACCGAACGGCGTTTCCGACCCCATCCTCGGCGGCCACTTGCCGCCCAATCAATTGGGCTCGACCGCGTAGTCTCGTATCGGACGTCGCCTGCGCGATCGCATCCGAAAGCCGCCGGGCGGTCAGCCGGCTGAGGGGGATTGGCGAAGGGCCCACGCCCAACGAGCACACGCGTCGTCCCCAAAAATGTTGATCCGCGGTGAAGGGGACGACGACTTGCGGCACACCTGCCCTTAACGCGGCACCGGTGGTCCCCGCGCCGCCGTGATGTACGATCGCCGACATCCTGGGAAACAGCCAGCTATGGGGCACTGACTCGACCAGATGAACGAAATCCCGTGTGGCATCGCGCCGAGCTCCGCCCCGGCCGGACGCCAGAACCGCACGCCGACCGGTCATCTCGAGCGCGTCGACCGTCGCGGCGGCGAGCCGGTTTGCATCGCCGGCGATCATGCTCCCAAACCCGATGTAGACCGGGGGTGACCCGGCGTCGATGAAGCTCCGAAGCGCGGCATCCACCCCATCCCCCCCAGCCGGCTCGAGGAACCAGTAGCCCGTCATCTGGACCGACTCAGGCCAATCGCCAGGGCGGGGGATCACACATGGGCTGAATCCAAACAGGATCGGCGTGTTGTGCGGCGGTCGTCCGCCGAAGGGCCAGCGGTTTAGCTTCGGCAGCCTGGGCCGGTCATGACGCACGCGGCTGTATAGGAATCGGCCCCCCAGGTGAAAGGTCTGGTTGACCACCATGTGAGTCAGGCGCCGATAGGTCGGCCCGAAGGGCAGATCGGGAAAGACCACACCCGGGAAGGCCGACGTGGCAGCGAACACCGGGAATAGTTGGGCCGAGATGTCGGGGATCCCTTGCCGGAGGGCAGCTTCGTGCCCCACCTGCGTCATGAGGAATGAATGGATGATCACGTCGGCGCCGTCGGCGGCACGTTGCACGCGTTCGAGCACCTCAACCGCCAGGGGCAGGATGAAGCGCGACATGACCATGACCATGCGCGCCCAGCTCAGCCCGGCTTGGTCGACCATGTCCGCCACGAGCCTGTCGGGATCGCCCGGCAGAGGAACGCACTCTACGCCGTAGGAGCCGGCGAACTCGGCGAAGGATTCCGGCGCTGCCAGCCGGACCGAATGACCCGATTGAAGGAAGCCGCGGGCAAGCGCGACAAAGGGTTCGACGTCCCCCCGAGAGCCATAGGTCAGGATGGCAACCTTCACTCGGCCAGTTCCTCCGGGGAGCATGACGCACGGCTCGTGGGTGCAGCCGCTACCCAAGTTGCAGAACCGGTCGTCGGACACAAGTCTGCGCGTGCCGCAGGGCTGGGGGCGACCGGGCGGTAGAGTCCGTCCCTAAGTTGGACGCAGAC
>JBGOYQ010000258.1:0-3021 GCA_041479735.1 Anaerolineae bacterium
ACATTCAGGGCTTGGTCGTGGCCGAAGAGCAGCGAATCGCTCTCCCAGTGGCCGATTTCGGTGCGCTGCGTATTGCCCCGACGCAGGTACTGGTAGAGCTTCTCCTGGCGCCCCAAGGCGGACTCGTAGACGAAGCGATAGATGGTCTCGTGGTTGACGACGGTCGCACCCTGCTCAGCCCGCAATCGGCCGGAGATCTGCTCCGGCGACAAGCCTCGCTCCAACAGCAGGACGATGGTCTGCCGCAGGCGGCGGTCTTCCAGGCGGCGTCGACGGCGGCAGTGCTGCCGCCGGGCCTGGTAGCGTCGTTGCGCCAGGTCGGGCAGGTAACCAGCGGGAGCGGCGTTGCGACGCAACTCGCGACTGATGGTCCCCCGATCCCGCCCCAGGCGCCTGGCGATCTCGGCCTGGGCAAGACCTTCTCGCTGCCAGCCGTAGATCCGCATTCGCTCTTCTGCCGAGAGATGGACATAAGGTTCCATACAACGCTATTGTCCTCATAGCGTTGCACTTAGGGTTAGAACCCGGGCACAGGCAAAATTCCTACCGGATTTGATATAATTGGAGCGCCCCAGGATCTCGGGGCAATTGATTATCTGCGTGTGAGACCTGCGAAATCCGGTCGCCCTTCGCGCGGCCCCACCTCACCCAGAATGAAGGCGCCCAAAGGAGTCTCCATGGAGCCAAAGGAGCTGCTCCGTCTGTATCATCAGATGGTTCTGATCCGACGCCTGGAAGAGCGTTCGGCCGAGCTCTACCAGCAAGGCAAGATCGGCGGCTTTCTCCACCTGTATATCGGTCAGGAAGCGGTCGGCTGCGGGGTCATCTCCGCCCGCCAGCCGCAAGACCGGGTAATCACGGCTTACCGGGATCACGGTATCGCCATCGCTTGCGGCATGCCCGCTGAGACGGTGATGGCCGAGCTTCTCGGCAAGGTGACCGGCTGCTCGAAGGGCATGGGCGGCTCGATGCACCTGGCCGACGTGCGACTGAACTTCTGGGGCGGGCACGCGATCGTCGGCGCCCACCTGCCCCTGGCGACGGGCATGGCCCTGGCTGATCGACGGCGCGGTTCGGACGCGGCGACGATCTGCTTCTTCGGCGACGGCGCGACAAACATCGGCTACTTCCACGAGGCCTTGAACCTCTCGAAAGTATGGAAGCTGCCGGTGCTGTGGGTGTGTGAGAACAACCAATACGGCATGGGCACAGCCGTCGATCGGGCCTCGGCCGTGTCGGAGATTCGGCAGAAGGCCGAAGGTTACGGCATGTCCAACAGCCGTGTCGACGGGATGGACGTGGTGCAGGTGCATCAGGCCGCGGCCGAAGCCCTGGCCCGCGTGCGCACCGACGGCCCCTACCTTCTAGAGGCCGTCACCTACCGGTTCCGTGGGCACTCGATGGGCGATCCGGAGCGCTACCGGTCCAGCGACGAGGTCCACAAGTGGGAAGAGGATGACCCGATCGGCGTGTTCGCCCGGCGGTTGACCAAGGACATGGTCGCCGATATGGCCGCCCTTGACGCCGAGGAGCAGCACGTGGCGGCCGAGGTGCTCGAGGCGGTGTCCTTCGCCGAACGCAGTCCTGATCCCGACATGCAACTGCTCCTCTCGCAGATCTACGTCAACGAGGCGAGGTGAGCGATGGCCGTCATGACAATGCGTGAGGCCATCTCGCAGGCTTTGTGGGAAGAGATGGAGCGCGACGAGCGGGTCTTCATCATGGGCGAGGAAGTCGGTGTGTGGGGAGGAAGCTATGCGGTCACCAAGGGCTTCTACGACCACTTCGGCCCGGAGCGGGTTCGCGACACCCCGATCGCCGAGGGCGTGATCGTCGGCGCGGCCAACGGGGCGGCGATTGCCGGCCTCAAGCCGGTGGCTGAGATCATGACCATCAATTTCGCCTTCTTGGCGATGGACCAGATCGTGAACATCTCCGCCAAGGCGCACAGCATGTTCGGCGGGCAGTTCAAGGTGCCGATCGTCATCCGCACCGTCGGGGGTGGAGGCCGGCAACTCGGGGCGACGCACTCGCAGACGCCGGACGTCGTCTTCGCGCACTTTCCCGGGCTCAAGGTGGTCGCCCCGGCGACGCCGCGCGACGCCAAAGGGCTGTTGAAGAGCGCCATCCGCGGCGAAGACCCGGTCTTGTTCATCGAGCATGCTACGCTGTACCAATTGCGCGGTGAGGTGCCCGAAGGCGAGGTCATCGAACCGATCGGAGTGTCCACGGTGCAGCGGCCGGGCCGCGACGTCACCATTATCACGTACTCCAAGATGGTGCAGACCTCCCTGCAGGCGGCCGAGCAATTGGCCAAGGAAGGCATCGAGGCCGAGGTGGTCGACCTGCGAACCCTGCGCCCACTGGACATGGGCCCGGTCCTCGAGTCCTTCCGCAAGACGAACCGGGCGGTGATCGCCGAAGAGGGCTGGCGCTCGTACGGTGTGGGGGCCGAGGTGGCGGCCCGGCTGTACGAACAGGCATTTGACTTCATCGATGCCCCCATCCAACGTGTGGCGCAAGACGAAGTCCCTCTTCCATACAACCGGAAGCTGGAGCAAGAGGCGCTGCCGCAGGTCGAGGACGTGATCCGCGCGGTCAAAGAGGTGCTCTGATGGCCGAGACCATCCAGATGCCAAAGCTCGGGTTCGACATGGCCGAGGGGAAGCTGGTCCGCTGGGTCAAGCACGAGGGCGAGACGGTGTCGAAGGGGGAGGTGCTGGCCGAGATCGAGACCGACAAGGCGACGGTCGAAGTCGAAGCTTCCGCCAGCGGCGTAGTGCGCAAGCTGCTGGTGCTCGAAAACACCACAGTCCCGGTCGGCACGCCGATCGCCGTTGTCGGAACGGCGGATGAACCGATCGACGCGATCCCTCCGCAGGCCGCTCCGGCCGAGGCGCTGAACGCATCGGCCCCCGCGCCAACGGCACCTGCCGGCCCCGCCTTGACCCCGGGGGCGGCCATCGTCGCCGGCGAGGTCCGGGCGTCGCCGCTTGCACGGCGTATGGCCCGCGAACGCGG
>JBGOYQ010000259.1:0-3020 GCA_041479735.1 Anaerolineae bacterium
ACATCCCTCATCGACCGGCCAGGTGCCAGTGGCGGAGCTTAAAGGACAGGTCGGCGGCCATATTGCGCATGACCGTATAACCCAGGTGGTAATTGCTCTCGCACAACCGGGTGAAGGCATCGCGGTCGATGGCCTGCACAATGGTGTGGGCTGAGACGGCCTTGCCCGTGGCCGACCGCGGGCCGAAATCCACCAGGGCCATCTCTCCGAACAGCTGGCCGCGCCCGAGGTTGACGACGGCGCGCGGGGATGGGTTCTGCGCCGGGCCGACCAACTGCACCTCGACCAGCCCATCGCAGATGACGTACAGCTCGCCGCCGGGGTCGCCCTGGGAGGAAATCGTCTGACCGGCGGAGTATTCCTGTTCCCGGCAGATCGTGGCGACGAGCTTGACCTCCTCGGCCGTCAGGCCGTCGAACAGCTCGACTTTGCTCAGAACGGCCAAGACATCCATCCGAACCTCCGGCTCCCCGCGTCGCATGCAACTGTGCAGATTGTACAGGAGAACGGCACGTCGGCCAATCACGTCACGCTTCAGTTGCGTCAGAGGCCCCCTGTGGTAAAATCTAACATAAGCGAGTTTTGGGCTGTAGTTGGTACGGAATGCCTTCCTTTGATCCCTTGCGCGCCTCCCAATCGATGCGCTCCTCCCCCGAGGATGAGTCCCGCCCAGCCGGGTCGGAGCTTTCGTGGGGGTGGCCACAACACCATCCCCACCGTTGGCGACCGCCTACCGACGCGTACGAGACTGAAGAAGCCTACATCATCGTCGTGGAGGTCGCCGGTATGCGCGGGACCGAGTTCGCCGTGAGCTTTGATCATCAGGTGCTCTGGATCCGAGGCACCCGAGGGGACACACAGGGTCTGCGGGCGTATCATCAGATGGAGATCGCCTACGGCGACTTCGAGACCGGGATCCAGATCCGGGGGGCCGTCGATGACGCCCGAATCGAGGCCAGCTACGGCGACGGTTTCCTGCGGGTCGTGCTTCCTAAGGCGAGTCCGAACCGCAATTCAATTTCCGAATCACCTTAGCCCGTGCCACGATCCGAACTGGTGTGCCCGCATTGAGCTACACCTCTGAAACTTCCCCCGATCCGGTCCTACGTCGCAGCGGGCACTCGTGGCTCGCCGGCGAGGACGACAAACCCTCGACCATCATCGTCACCGACGGGAGCGAGCAGACTGACGGCGCCCTGCAGACACCCGAGTCCCTTCACGTTCCCGAACAGATCCCGATCTTGCCGTTGCGTGGCTTGGTGGTCTACCCACACACGGCCGTTCCCCTGACGATCGGCCAGCCCCGCTCGATCAAGCTCATCGACGATGTGGTCGGCAGCAAGCGATTGATCGGGCTCGTGGCGTCTCGCAATCCGGAGCTGGAGCTTCCCGGGCCGGATGACCTGTATCGATTTGGGACTGTGGGCGCGATCCAGCGCCTGTTCCGCGCCCCGGACGGGACAATCCGGATGATCGTCCACGGCCTGGTGCGGTTCGAGCTGAGTGAGTTTGTCGACCTTGAACCCTACCTGGTGGCCAAGGTCAACCTGCGGCCGGAGACCGTGGAGGAGGGCGTCGAGATCGAGGCCCAGGTCCGGGCCGCCAAGGATCAGTTCCAGAAGACCGCCGAGCTCGCCCCGACGTTGCCTCGGGAGATCGTCGCCAGCGTATCGATGCTGGAAGATCCGCTCCACGTGGCCTACACGATCACCAATTATCAGCGGATGGACCTCGAGGAAGCACAGGCAATCCTGGAGGAAAGCTCGACGCTGGCCAAGCTCAAACGGCTGAACAGCCTGTTGAGCCGCGAGGTGGAAGTCCTCTCCCTCGGTCAACAGATACAGAACGAGGCGCGGACCGAGATCGAGAAGGTCCAGCGCGAGTACTTCTTGCGTGAACAGTTGAAGGCCATCCAGCGCGAATTGGGGGAGAGCGACGAGCAGGCGGCCGATGTCGAGGAGTTCCGGCAGCGCATCGAGGCGGCGCACATGCCGGACGAGGCTGAGAAGCAATCCCGGCGGGAGCTCGACCGGCTGGCGCGCCTGCCGACCGCGGCGGCCGAGTATGGCGTCATCCGCACGTACCTGGACTGGCTCGTCTCGCTGCCGTGGAGCAAGACGACCAACGACAACCTCGACCTGGCGCATGCGCGGGCGGTTCTGGACGAAGATCACTACGGCGTTAAGGACATCAAGGGACGCATCCTGGAATACCTGGCAGTGCGCAAGTTGCGCACGGACCGCCAGGCGGAGACCAGCGTCGAGGTGGTCCAGGACCATATCCGCCGCGAGCGCGAAGGCGTCATCTTGTGCTTCGTCGGGCCCCCCGGGGTAGGCAAAACGTCGCTGGGCAAGTCGATCGCACGGGCGATGAACCGCGAATTCATCCGCATCTCGCTCGGAGGCGTGCACGATGAGGCCGAGATTCGCGGCCACCGGCGGACGTACATCGGCGCCATGCCGGGCCGGATCCTGCAAGCGCTGCGGCGGGTCGAATCGCGCAACCCGGTCTTTATGCTGGACGAGGTCGACAAGCTGGGCAACGATTTCCGTGGCGACCCGTCGTCGGCGCTGCTCGAGGTCCTCGATCCCGAACAGAATCGCGAGTTCCGCGATCACTACATGGAGGTCGCCTTCGACCTGTCACAGGTCATGTTCGTGACGACCGCCAACTGGCTGGACACCATTCCGGCGCCGCTGTTGGATCGGATGGAGGTCATCAGCCTGTCGGGCTATACCGAGCAGGAGAAGCTGGCGATCGCCAAACAGTATCTCCTCCCGCGGCAGATACGCGAGAACGGGCTCAAGCCGGCCGAGATCGTCGTGGGCGACGCGGCCATCACCAAGTTGATAGTGGCCTATACGCGCGAGGCCGGCGTGCGAAACCTGGAACGGGAATTGGGCCGACTGTGCCGCAAGATCGCGACTCAGGTGGCCGAGGGGAAGGCCGACCACGTTGAGATCACGCCGGAGCTCATCGGCGGGCTGCTCGGCAGGCCGCGCTACCTGGGCGTCGAGGAA
>JBGOYQ010000260.1:0-3014 GCA_041479735.1 Anaerolineae bacterium
CACCGAAGACAAGGCCAAGGCGAACGCCTGAGACCTTGATCTGACGAAACGAGCCGCCCTTCCCGCCGCCCACGGAAGCGGGCGGCGGCGCGTTTCGTGTTTCCCGCCCGCAGGACACCCGACCGTGGTGCCCGTCCCGTGAGCACTCCTGCGCCTGACCCGGCCGCCTTGTACCGTCAGATGCTCCGCATCCGCCGCTTCGAGGAGACGGTCCTCGAGGCGTTTCCCCGCGGCCTGATCTTCGGGACCACCCACACATCGATCGGCCAGGAGGCGGACGCGGCCGGTGTCTTGTCCCAGATCCTGCCGGGCGACATCGTAGTGAGTAACCATCGCTGCCATGGGCACTTCCTGGCCTATGGTGGGCCGATGGTTGCGCTAGCGGCCGAGCTGATGGGGCGGGAGACGGGCGTGTGCGGCGGGCGAGGCGGAAGCCAGCACCTGCAATGGCGGGATTTCTACGCCAACGGCATCCTGGGCGGAACGATCCCGCTGGCGGTCGGCATGGCACTGGCCGAGAAGCAGCGCCAGAGGCACGCGGTCGTCGCCTTCACCGGCGATGGTGCGCTAGGCGAGGGCGTCGTCTACGAGAGCCTGAACATGGCCGCCTTGTGGCGCCTGCCGATCTTGATCGTCCTGGAAGACAACCGCTACGCGCAAAGCACCCCCATCGCCCGGCACCTGGCCGGCGGCATCGCCGCCCGCTTCCAGGCATTCGGGATTCCCGCCGCCGAGATCGAAACGACCGACGCGGTCGAGATCGCCGCAACGACCCGGCCTCTCCTGGATCAGATCCGGGCAGGCACTGGTCCGCAGGCGCTGGTCATCCACACCTACCGGTTCGCCCCGCACTCGAAGGGCGATGACACACGCGATCCGAACGAAATCGCCCGCTATCGGCGCAACGACCCGCTGCCTCGGCTGGGTGCGCGCCTGGCAGCCGGAGTCGCCGAGACCTTGAGTGCCGAGGTCGAGGCCGAGGTCGAGGCCGCCTTCAGGCTGGCAGAGCAAGCGCCGATGGCTTCCCCTGCCGTGTTCCCCCAAACTCTGGCAGAGGCGGGATGACCACCGTCCTCGAGTCGCTCGGCGCCGGCCTGCGGGCCAGCTTATCGGAATCCCCGGCGGTTTACTTCCTGGGCGAAGACATCCTCGACCCGTACGGCGGTGCGTTCAAGATCGCCCGCGGCCTGTCGACAGCATTCCCCGATCGTGTCATCACCTCCCCGGTCTCTGAAGCCGGGCTGGTGGGTGTCGCCCTGGGCATGGCGCTGCGCGGGCTGCGCCCGGTGGTCGAGATCATGTTCGGAGACTTCACGCTACTGGCCGCCGATCAGCTGATCAATCATGCCGCCAAGGTGCGCTGGCTCAGCGGCGGGGCGGCCCAGGCCCCGATGGTCGTACGCACGCCCATGGGCGGCCGCCGAGGCTACGGGCCCACCCACAGTCAGACGCTGGAGAAACACTTCCTGGGCGCCCCGGGCTTGCGCGTCGTCGCCGCCTCCGCCCTCGGCGACCCTGGAGCGATGCTCCGGGCGGCCGTCCTAGAGGACGATGACCCGGTGCTGTTCGTCGAAAACAAGGCGCTCTACGCCGTCGCCGTCCAGCCGACGTCCGGCCTCCAGGACATCGAAGTCAGCGTCCACGGGCGGCGCTACCCGACGTACCAGCTGCGAGTGGCCGGGGCACCGGCCCCGGGCCTAACACTGGCGGCCTATGGCCTATGCGGGGAGCTCGCCCGACAGGCGGCCTCGCGTTTGGCATTCGAAGACGAGATCTTCGCCGACGTTTTCATCTTCACCGAGCTCAGCCCGCACCGACCGGAGGCCTTGCACGATAGTCTCTCGCATACCCGGCGACTGCTGACGATCGAGGAAGGGACGCGCTTTCTTGGCTGGGGCGCGGAGGTCGTCGCTCAGGCCGTCGAGGCGCTTGGCCCAGGGTTGCAGGCCAGGCGGGTGGCGGCGCTCGACATGCCGGTGCCCTCCGCCGGCCCCCTGGAGGCCGCCGTCCTCCCAGGAGTCGAAGCGATCCTCTCTGCCGCCCGCGCCCTCGCGGGTCGGTCCTGACCGACCGGGGCACTCCCGGCTTCCGTTCTCGACTACAATGAAGCCGTTCGCACGCTATCGTCCGAGGCGGTAGCGTTGCGCGTGTCCAGAATTGGCGATGGCCGAACCCCTCCGCGTCGTGGTCCCGTTGTTGAATCCGAATGAGCCGGAGGCGCGGCTGGCGTCTCTGCGCGTGGCGGAGAGACAGCCGGTCAGGCCTGGCGATGTGTTGTGCACGCTCGAGACCACCAAGTCGACTGTCGACCTGGCGGCCGAACGCGCTGGGTTTGTCCTCGGGCTGCGTGCGGCTGAGGGCGATATGCTGAGAGCCGGATCGGGCCTGTGCTGGTTGGCGGACGAGGCCTCCTGGCAGCCGCCGGTCGTGGCTCCGGCGAAAGCCGTAGGCGAGATTCTGCCCAAAGGCGTACAAGGCCTGAGGATCACCGACCCGGCGTTGGCGTTGGCTCGTCAGGCGGGGCTGGATCTGACCACGCTGCCCGCCGGCGGATTGGTGACGGAGGCGGTCGTCCGGCAGGCGTTGGCCTCGACCGAAAGTGCGAATCTGGCCGCCGCGTCCGGACCGTTCGACCCACGCGCCGTGGTGGTCTACGGCGGGGGCGGGCACGGCAAGTCGCTGATCGATTTCGTGCGCACATTGGGACTGTACGATCTGGCCGGGGTCATCGACGACGGGCTTCCGGTGGGCTCGAGCGTCCTGGGTGTCCCCGTGCTGGGTGGCGCCGATGCCCTGGCTCGCCAGGCCGAGCGTGGCATCCGAACGGCGGTCAACGCCGTGGGGGGCATCGGCGATGTCATGAGCCGCGTGCGGGTTTTCCAGCTCATCTTGGAAGCTGGTTACACCTGCCCGACGTTGGTCCATCCGACGGCGTTCGTCGAGGCCAGCGCGCATCTGTCGTCCGGGGTGCAGATATTCCCCCACGCCTACGTCGGCAGCGATGTGCACCTCGG
>JBGOYQ010000261.1:0-3010 GCA_041479735.1 Anaerolineae bacterium
CATCCGGCGGGTGTGCTCGAGGATGGCCGGGATATCGGAGGCCAGGAACATCTCGTCCTCGCCTACGCCGATGACGACACCACCGGCGTTGCCGAGCCGAGCCGCTACGATCTTGTCCGGTTCGCGCGATGACAGGAGCACGATCGCGTGCGCACCTTTCAGCAGCGCCATGGCGTGCTGCGCGGCGTGCAGCAGGTCGTCTCCCAGCGCCAGGTAGCGCTCGACCAGGTGGACGATGACCTCGGTGTCGGTGTCGGATTGAAAGGCGGCCCCCTCGGCGATCAGCTCCTCACGCAGCGGAAGGAAGTTCTCGACGATGCCGTTGTGGACGATGACCACGTCGCCGGACGGTCCGATGTGCGGGTGAGCGTTGCGTGCGCTCGGCTTACCGTGCGTCGCCCAACGCGTGTGGCCGATGCCGATCTGCCCGAAGACGGGATGTGCCTCCAGGATAGCCGCCAGCCCATCCAGCTTGCCCGCCTCACGCCGCACCTCGAGCCGTCCGTCCTGGACCACCGCCAGGCCGGCCGAGTCGTACCCGCGGTATTCGAGGCGCTTGAGGCCGGCGTAGATGATCGGCGCCGCCTGGCGCGGGCCGACATATCCGACGATTCCACACATGGATCCTCTCCGCTTTGTTGGAGTTCTCTGGATATTCCACGGCCGACGGAGACTGTCCGCATCGTTATCGATGCGGCGTTCGCCATTAGGCCTGAACCGGTACGGTTAGCGGGCTGTGGATGGCCCGGAGGGCTTCCGCTGATCCTTCGATTTTCCCGGCCGGACGGTGGGGAGCCGTCGGGTTGTTCCGGTTAGCCCCGCCTCGCGGCGGGGAACCCTCATCCTCGTCATCCTGACGTCAGTCGTCAGGGTCATGCGCTATTGGGTGACACCTGACCTGAGCAATTCCCTTACACCTCCCGTTTGCACTCGAACCTGAGCCAGCAAAGCCCACTCGCGGCTCGTAAGCGGGCATAGGCTGATTATACTGCCGCAGACGGCTCACCAGGACGCCGCACACTACTGGTGCCTATGCGCAATCCACCAAGTCAAGCGTCGCCTGATCGGCATCCGCGTAGACCCCTCGGCGCCCTTCCGGCAACATCCGAGCCAGCATGCACATCGCTTGGTCGGTCATCCTGCGCAGCCCCTCCCGGTTGGGCCGACCGAGACCGGCTCGGAATCGAAACGGCCGACCGAACCGGACGACCGCCGCCGGCTGTCGCCATCGCCTGGACAAGGGCAAGATCGGGAACCCCTCCGTCCCCTCGATCGCCACCGGCACGATGGGCGCACCGGTCCGGTGCGCCAGGAACGCCACCCCCTCTTTGCCCTGCCTCAATGCCGGGCCTCGCGTCCCCTCCGGCGCCACAAGGACCATCTCTCCGGCCTCCAGGACCTGTATGGCCGACCGCAACGCCTGACGGTCAAACTCGCCTCGATGCACCGGGATCGCCTCCCAGAGCCATGGAAAGATCCCGAATACCGGGTAATGGTAGGCTTCGACCTTCGCAAGGGGAACGATGTTCCTGGGCAACACGCCCATCGCCACGATTGGATCGACGAAGGCGATGTGGTTGATTATGATGATGCCAGGCCCGCTGACGGGGACGTGCTCTACGCCCTCGACTCGATCGACCTTCACCAGAAACCGGAAGGCGACGTTGTCGATCATCCATCGGAGCACTCGCCGGCGCGGTTCCAGGCGGGCGTGGTCATACCCTTTGGGCGCCTCGGCAAACCTGTCTGGGATGAATCCACCGTCAGTAGTTGCCACGATCCTCGCCTACTGACGCCCTTGAGCTAGCAGCTCGACCCGGCTGACGACTTGCTCGATGGTCATGACCGTACTGTCGATCACCACGGCGTCCGGCGCCACACTCAACGGCGCCAACTCACGCGTGGAATCCAGGCGGTCGCGTTCTTTCATGGAAGTGAGGATTTCGTCGAAATCGACCGGCTGCCGCTGTCTGCGAGCCTCCTCGAACCGGCGGCGGGCGCGGGCCTCGACCGAGGCATCCAGGTACACCTTGAGCTGCGCCTCCGGCAGGACGACCGTGCCGATATCCCGGCCGACCATGACGACCCGGCCACGTAGACCGATCTCCCGCTGCTTGCGCGTCATCGCCTTGCGCACGCCGGGGATCATCGAGACAACGGAGACGTTGGCGTCCACCTCCTGGCTGCGGACTCCCCAGGTCACATCAGCGCCATCCAGCCGGACGTCGTACTGCCGCCCGTCAGGCTGGGAGGGAGGGCGGACGTCGATGTCCAGCTGCTCCGCCAGCGCGGCGATGGCGGTTCGATCCGTCATCGAAATGTCGCGCCGCAACGCGGCCAAGGTGACCGCACGGTACATCACCCCGGTGTCGAAGTACAGGTACCCGAATTTCGCCGCCAACCGTTCGGCGAGCGTCGACTTGCCCGAGCCGGCCGGCCCATCGATAGCGATGATGCTGGCGATCTCCGTCATGGAGGCGGCTGCCATCTACGGCGACGTCGGCTGGACCGGCTGCGCCGGCAAGTCGCCGAAGCTGGCCAGGTCTGCCCGGACGAGGAGGAGCCAACTGTCGCCGACCGTCGGGGCCTGCCGCGTCACCCACCATGCCAGGAGCCCCGGAGGCAGTGGGCCCTCCCATCCCCACCTCTCCCCCAGCACAACGGTCTGGCCGACGTAGTCGGCGCCAAGGGATGGGTTTTGGGCTTGGGGACGCATCACGACGACGGCCGGTTGCTCGGCGCCTGCCCCCTGATGAGCCGCTGGGAACTCCCGCAGAACCCAGGCCAGGGCCGGCGAGGCGGTCCCATCCACCAACAGGGGCAGAGCGTCGGTCCTGCCGGTCTTGGCCTGCGAAACACCATGGAGAGTTGCTAGCATCGACGCCGCCTCGGGCGTCGTGGCGTTCTGCCGCCACAGTTGCCGGGCGCTGGCCGCCGACGGTCCCAGGCTGATGTCCCAGGCCATGGAGACCGTAGTCGCCAGCAGGGCCAGGCCGGTCGCAATCGCCGC
>JBGOYQ010000262.1:0-3006 GCA_041479735.1 Anaerolineae bacterium
AATGGGAAAGCAGCAAGCTCTTCGAGAAGCTCAGCCACGGCGAAATGCCGCCCAACGGGCCCAAGGGGCTGGACCCGCGTGGTCCCACCATTCCCGCCGGAGCTGCGAACTAGGCAGGCCGGGCAGGGTGAAACCGGGCAAGGAGAGCCAGGCGCGCCTAGCGATGTTCAGCTCGCAGGCCAGTGCCCGCATAGGCCTCACCCCGATTGATGCAGGGTCGAATCGGCGAGCCCTCCCCCGGGCTCCCTGAGTACCATGTGAGCCTATTCTGGTAAAATTGCGCACAGACCGGTGGGTACTACCAGGAGGAGATAAGTTATGAAACCAACGCTCGTCAGAATCTCGTTGCTCGTGCTCGCGTTGATGGCCGTCGCCGCCGTGCTGGCCGCGTGCGGTGGCGCTCAGGCGACGACGCCGGCTACGGCGGCCGCGGTGCCCAAGCCTTCGAACGCTGGCGGCCCGGGCCCGGCCATCGGCTTGACCGGCGACGCCACGGCCGGCGCCAAGGTCTTCGTCGACACCTGCAAGGAATGCCACGGCGACCAGGGAACGACGGGCATCGCCAACCCCGGCTCGGATGACGGCACGGTGCCGAACGTCAACCCGATCGACGCGGGCCTGGTCAGCGCCGACGCCAAGACCTTCGCCACCAACATCGATCTGTTCATCGAGCATGGCTCGACGCCGGCGGGGAGCAATCCGGCGAAACTGATGACGGCTTTCGGGGATCAGGGCAAATTGACACCGCAGCAGATCGCGGACGTGATCGCGTACGTCGTCAGTCTGAACAAGTAGTCACCCTTCCTCGACCGAAACGCCAAAGGCGCTTCCGACTTCCCGAGGGCCTCGCGCAAGCGATGACCCGTCGGCAAGGCGGAAGCGCTTGCGTTTATGGGAGGAGACTCGCGGATGCACCCACGGATGAAGGCCCGGCCAGAAAGGGACCTACGAACGGAGGCGCTGCCGGCCCGCGGGCAGCACCGAGGGCCTGCCAATGCGGACGACAGTTGACTGCGCGGGTTGGTGCCGCCCCGCCCTTTGACCGGGCTAACCAAGAGGCCCGCCTGCGGTCAGACCCCCATCGACGGTCAACACCGCACCGTTGATGTAGGCCGATGCGGATGAGGCCAAGAAAAGCGCCGCGCCGACGATGTCCTCAGGTTCGCCGAGCCGCCCAAGCGGCGTTCGGGAGGTGACGGCCTCGGCCACCGTCGGCGTTCCCCACAGCGCCTGGCTGAAGTCGGTTCGGATCAACCCGGGCGCCAAGGCGTTGACCCTGACTCCGTAGGGCCCGAGCTCCTGCGCCAGTGCCTGGGTCAACAGGATCAGGGCCGCCTTTGAGACACTGTAGATGCCGGTCAACCGAGAAGGGTGCAGACCCTCGATCGAGGCGATGTTGATGATGCTGCCGACGTGACGATCTTTCATGCCGGGCGCCACCTGCTGACACAGCAGGAATACGCCCCGCAGGTTGACCTGCATGATCTTGTCCCATTGCGCCGGCGTGGCCTCGAGCAAGGGACCAAAGTGGGGGTTGGTGGCGGCGTTGTTGACCAGGATGTCGATTCGACCGAATGCCTCCTGAGCGCGGCGGACCAACGAAATGATCGCTTGCTCGTCGCCGACGTGGGCTGCCACCGCCAGCGCCGTGCCGCCAAGGGACTGAATCTCCGCTGCGATCGCATCCACGCCCGCCTGCTTGCGGCTGGCGACGACGACTTTCGCCCCGGCACGGGCGAACCCCAGGGCTATCGCGCGGCCGATCCCTCGTGAGCCGCCCGTCACCAACGCCACCTGCGCTGTCAAATCCAATTCCATGTCTCCGCTCCCTTGACTCCTGCTCGCCGCCAGCCGAACCGGCGCCTTCGACTCTCACACCTGGCCGGCTCGCCTTTGGTCGCGCGCGGAGTCGTCCTCGTTCGTCCACCTGCCGTCCGCCCGTGTCCGGATTGGTTATGATACAGGCGAACGCGTGAGGGAGGTGAGCATGGCTGGGGCGATCGAGGTCAATCGCGCGCCCGTCCTGACGCTTTGGGCCACGGTCGTGGCCGAGCGAGCCGGCTACGATCGCCAGGCGGCACTGACGCTGGGCAAAGCGGTGGCAGGGCTTAATGCCCAAGCCAAGGGCCGAACGCTGGGCATCTACAAGAAGGCTGAGCAGGCCGAAGGAGCGCCACCGCCTAAGAAATCTGGTTCGGGTGAGGAGCTCAGGATCGAGGTGTGCGGCCGTCCTGTTCCAGCCAAGAAGACCAAGGATGGCATCCGCGCAGTCTCCGGCGACGAGGCGCTCGACCCGGCCAGCGTGGACAGGTACCTGCGCGGCAAGTTCGGAGAACATCTCGAGGCCGTCGAACAGGCCATGCAATCCGTGGCGCGTAGCTATGCGCCCGACGAACTCAATCGCACCGCATTCGCGATCTACGAACAGTTTCGACCCGAGATCGCCAGCGGAACGCGCGGCTGGGGGCAGAAGGGTGAACTCAGCCTGGCCCGGATCACTCGCCAAGCGAAGAAACCACCCGCCCGGACGACGGTTGACCGAGGCTAGCCGGATCATCATCCAGCTTACCGGTGCCTGAGATCCGGTGCCAGAGGATCGGGCTGTCGACCGCCGGGGCTGGAGCCGCCCCGGGTGGCCGGCGGAGGTTCATGTCGGCGCGGCCTAAAGGTGAAGCCGCCCGGTTGGACGGACCACTTTGGCCTACCGGGGCGAGCCCTGATCTCGGCAGGGACCCAGGGCGCTTCGCCAGCCGCCAGAACTCGGCCGTGAGTTGACCCTAGGCAAGGCCGCCGATCTGTGATATTATTACTTGCAGGTTGCATGCACGTTCTGTCTGGATGTCGCAAGACTAAGGCCTGGGCTGCATACGCTCAGGCCGATTTGGTTCATAGCCGGTACCGCCGGAGAACCCGCCCGAGGAACGAGACACGCACCTAACACTCTATTGCCTGAGGAGGCAAACACAATGTCTGAACGTATCCAAGGGACGGTCAAGTGGTTCAACG
>JBGOYQ010000263.1:0-2994 GCA_041479735.1 Anaerolineae bacterium
CGCGCAGGGCTCGAGAGCAGGCAGCGAAAATCCTGCCAAGCGCAGCCTCGCCCCGATCCCTGAGACAATCGGCCAGCAGGTCATAAGCCTCGGCATACTCCGGATCCGAGACCACGATGTTGCCGAGCCGCTCGGTGGCCAGATCGCGATGGCCCAGCGCGATCTCCGCTTGAGCCAGCAGCGCCTGCACCTCGAGGTCGCCCGGCCAGGCCGCCAGCCAATCTGCCGCGGTGGAGCGGGCGAAATCATGTCGGCCCGCTGCCTGCGCGGCCCGGATCAGGAGGAGGAGGGACGGACGATCGGTCATAGGGTCACCGCCTGCTGGGCGATACCTCCATGTACCAGCTCGAGCGCCCGAACGGCGGCGAGCTGATGCAGGGCGTCGGGGTCCTTCGGGTTGAGCTCGACTGCGCGCTGAAACATGCGACCGGCCTGTGGGTAAGCCTTGATGTTCTTAAGGACGATGCCGGCGTGGAAGTGCGCCGCCGCGCTGTCCGTATCGAGCTCGATAGCGCGTTGGTACGAATCGAGAGACCTCTTGTATTCTCGCCGGCCTTCGTAGACCTGGCCAAGCTCCATCCAGACAAGCGGATCCGAGGGGGAGGTCGTCTGCGCTTGGGTCAGCTCGCTCAGCGCCCGGTCGAGCTGACCGGCCTTGCGGCACAGCCGACCGAGCGCAACCCGGTGCCCGGCATGTGACGGTGCAAGCTCGGCCGCCTTAGTCGCGGAAGCCATGGAGGCTTCCCGCATGCCCGAGGCGTCCTGTGCTTCTGCCAACGCGGCCCAGGCCTCGTCGAACTCCGGATTGGCCTCGACGACGGCGGCCAGCTCCTCGGCTGCCTGTTCGGCCCGCCCGACACTGACCAACAGCCGGCTGCGGGCCAGCTTGACTGGCAGCGGATTGGGGCCCCGGCGCAGAGCCCGGTCGTAGGCTTGGATCGCCTTCTCGAACTTGCCTTGGCGCGCCATGATCTCGCCGAACGCCAATAGCACCTGCGGGTCTTCCGGCGCGATGCGGAATGCCGACTGGATATGATCGTGAGCGTCTTTACTCCGGCCGAGGTTCATGGCGGCGCGTGCCAGCCCTACCAGACATTCGGAGTCGGATGGCAACAATCCGCTGGCCCGTTCTAGCCACGGCAGGGCCCGCGGGAAGTCGGCGTTCGACAGCGCGCACAACCCGGCTTCCTTCCAAACCGTGCCGATCGGGGGCATCGTGTGAACGAGCTCCGCGAACGCGCTTTGCGCCTGGCTGATCTGGCCGGTATCCCGCAGCGTCCGTGCCAGCGCCAACCGATAGTCGCCCTCATGAGGCGCCAGCTCGACGGCCTGGTGCAGGTGGGGCAGAGCCGCGTCGGCCTGGCCTTGCTCCAGGTATGCGTTGGCGAGTTGGAAGTGCCAGACGGGCTCATCGGGCCAAGCCACGAGTGCTTGGCTTGCATGCTCGGTGAACAACTCGACCTTGCCGGCCGCCAACCAGGTCCGACCTATCAAGAACTCGGCCAGCGGCCAAAGCACCGGGTTCTGCCCTGCGGCCAGCAGGGCCTGGCGAGCAGGCTCGGCGTCACCCGCCTCCAGTTTGGCCAGGCCGAAGAGCAAGGCCGACCATTCTGAAGCGGAGCGCATATCGGCCCAGCCGGCGAGGGCGCGGGCTGCATCCGGGACTCGATGCGCACGCAAGTGGCCGATAACCAAGCCTTCGCGTGTCTCGCCTGTCGGGTCGAGTTGCGCGATGGCCTCCGCTTCGGCGAACGTGGAACCATCGGACTGTTCGAAAGCCAGCGCTGCTCGGAGGTGCAATGCCCGAGTCTCGGCACTTGCTTGGCCAACCGGATCGAGACCCTCGAAGAGCTTGATGACCTCGGCGTAGGCAGCCTCGGTCACGCAGTCGGCGGAAGGCGCGTGAGTCCGCGCGTCCGCGACCTGACCGAAGATCCAGGCCGCTTCGGCTGTCCGGATTCGAACCCGAACAGCTTCCATTCTGATCGTGGGCTCATCGCTCCACGACTTCATCGCTTGATCGATGGTGGCGCGGGCATCTGACCAGCGCGCTAAATGCAAGGCGCTGTGGGCCAAGGCAATGGCTGCGGCAGGCGATTCGAGAGTCTGCCGCCGAGCCGATTCCAATGCCGACACGGCTGCGGGCAGGTCGCCCTGGATCCACAAAGCGGAAGCCATCAGGGCGTGCGGTTCCGCGCGCTGCGGCGTGTCGTCACACGCCGCCTGCAGGGCAGCCCGCGCCTCGAGCGCGTTCCCCATCATCAACCAACACTCGCCCA
Source organism: Anaerolineae bacterium (assembly GCA_041479735.1). Lineage (GTDB taxonomy): Bacteria > Chloroflexota > Anaerolineae > Anaerolineales > E44-bin32 > JBGOYQ01. The sequence goes on from JBGOYQ010000263.1 coordinate 2,280, forward strand.
GGCGGGTGAGCGGCTCCGATCGCTCCGAGCTAAGCCGGGCGGCGATCTCCAGTGCGGTCTTCGCCTGATGGTAGGCGCCGTGCTGCATGGCCGCCTGCCCGGCCTCCATGGCCAGTTCAGGGTCTGCCGGGGATTTGGCTAGCGCGGCGGCATAAGCGTGCAGGCCGCGAGGGCGGTCGCCCTCGGCAAGGTAGGCGGCGCCTAAAGCGCGGTCGAGGCTGCCATCCTCAGGATCGCGGGCCGAAGCGCGTTGCCAGAAGCCAATGGCGGCTGAGCGTCGACCGGTGTCCCAATGTGACTGGGCCGCGTGCCTCAACACGTCGGTATCGTCGGGTTCCAACTCAGCCAACCGGGACCAGGCGGATTGCGAGCCCTGCGGGTCGCGAACTTCGTCGCTGATCACAGCCAGGCGCCGCAACAAAGATTTGTCGGAAGGTGCGAGCCCAGACGCGCGGCGGAGCAGTCGGTGCGCGGACGTTCGTTCGCCCATGCGGATAAGTAGTTCCGCAGCCGCCTGGATGGCATCGGCTTGGCCGCGGCCCAGCCACACGGCGCGAGCGAGAGCGCGGCGGGTTTCCGGCGTCTTGCTCGCCTCAAGAGCGAGTCGAGCGAGCGCCAGCTGAGGCTCAGCTGCCTGCGGATTCAAGGCTGCCTGAGTCTCGCGGGCAGAGAAAGCGATGTCCGGCTCGCCGGCGAGCGAGGCGGCTTCACTCAA
>JBGOYQ010000264.1:0-2994 GCA_041479735.1 Anaerolineae bacterium
CGTCATCCCCGGCTTAATCAGCGTGTCCGGATCTGTGATCCCTACCGTCACTATGAAGTCCACCACCCCTGACACCACCGTCCCCGTCATGCTGATCTCGCTGACCTTCGCGTGGTATGTCCGATTCGAGATCGCATCAAACGTCAGCGTCGCCGGCTGCGCCGCCTTCACCTTGTTGATGTCAACCTCCGATACCTGCACGTCCACCAGATACTTCGACAGGTCCGCCATGTCCACCGCGGCTGTCCCCGGCGCCGCCTGGTCCCCCGGATGCACGCTCACCGCCGTCACCGTCCCATCGAACGGGGCGACGAGCTTGACTTCGTCGACCGTTGCCTGGGCTGCGGCCACTCTCGCCTGGGCGGCGGCGACGTCGTCCGGATTCGGGCCGTCCTTGACCTTGTCGTACGCCCGCTGCGCATCGTCGACCGCCGCCTGCGCCTGCGCGACGTTGGCGTCCAGGATGGATTGATCCATGGACGAGGGCGAACCCTGATACCAATCCAGCTGCCGCTGGACCGAAGCCAGGTTCAACTGGGCGGCGGACAGGTTGGACTGGGCGATCGCCCGTCCCCCGTCGTTCGTGGCCGAGTTGTAGACCGACTGCCAGTGGCTGACCGACTCCTGCGCCAGGACCAGGTTGGCTTCTGCCCCCTGGATGAAGGCATCATTGGCCCGATTGCCCTTCTGATTGACCGAGCGGGTGTACCCCGCGGTCTGCAGCGCCTTCTGCGCGTTCGCCAATGTCTGCATGGCCAGCGCCTTGGCGGTGTTGGACTGCATCAGGTTGTCGAGGGCGGTCTTGGCAGCCAGCAGATCGGCCTGGGCCGAGATGACCTGCGGCGAGACCGAGCTCGGGTCGAGGCTGGCCAGAAGATCACCTTTGCGGACCTTCTGCCCCGGCTGGACCGCGACCGTACCGACGGTCCCCGTGGTCCCAAAGGTGAGCGCCGCCGATTGGCCGGCGCGGACGGTGCCGGTCGCGCCGACCTGCGCCGTGAGGGTGCTGATCCGGGCACGGACCGTCTGGACACCCGAGGCGGCCGTTGTGGTCCGAGCCCGGTAAGCCCGATAACCAAGGTAGGCACCGCCTACGACGACGACGGCGATGATGGCAAGAAACCACGGCTTCCGTATCAAGGTCTTCATGCTGTTACGTCCTCCACGAGTTCGTTAAGCGTCCACGGGCCGTCCGTGCCGAAGTGCGTGGCCACCGCCACGCCCGCCCCGGTCAACAGCACCAGCGCCAGCACGACGTCCCCGAGGACCGGAATTACTCCAAAGGCCGAGATGATGACGGTGCCCAACGCCAGGCCCAGCAACGGGCGCTGTCGGTACCAGCCGGCCCTTTGAAGGAGCCCGCGTCCCATGGCCAGCGCGATGGCGACCATGCCGGCTGACGCTACGATGAAGAGCAGGCCGAGCACGATGAAAGGCAGCGGAAAGGTCCGCAGGGAAAACGCCGACAGCAGGCCGACGGCGGCCAGCAGGATCACGATCGCCAGGCCAAGGGCCAGGTCGCGCAGCAGCCTCCGCCACCCCAGGCTGACAGCCTTGGCCATGTGCTGAATGTGGCGGGGCAGTAGGTAAAGCAACACCATGCCGAAGGCGAACTCGGCTAGCAAGGTCCCGACATTTCCCAGGATGTGCGCCGCTGGCAGAATCATGGGCGGACTCAAAGGAAGCCCACCCCGCAATCCGGACAATCCCGGCTCGTCCGCGCCTCGGATGAATCGGGGCCCGAACAAGCTCGGGCGCTGCGGAAGGACCCCCGACAGGCCGATAACCAGGACGGCTAGGACGACGATCAGGCACACAAGCACGCGCCAACGGTTCACGCTAATGCTCCTCGACGCCCAGCCGGTTCTTTCAGCAGGGCGAACAGTATGGCAGTCGCCGGCGCCGCCAACAGGATCAGCGCCAGCAGCATTGGCAGGTTCATTTGGCTGGACAGCCAATCGCCCCAGGCGATTGCGCCCGAGGCTGCCTGGAGCGTCGCCGTCTGCGGTGAAGCCGCCACGCCAGTCAGCCATTGCAGGAGCACATCGATGGACAGGTTGGGCATCAAGTTGCCTATCTGCGATCTCTCGATCAGCAGCAGCCAGACGCCGACCGCAGCCGAGCCAACCAATACGAGACGCTCGCCTCGCGCCATCCAGGCTTCCATCCGGCGCCGCGCATGAAGTCTCGCCTGCACTCGGACCACCAGCCCAGCCGGAAGCGATTCGGCCGGCATGCGACTGAGCAGATCATCCAGACGATCGGTCATCTTCCACCTCCCAGCCCGCCCGCAGGGCGGCCTTGGCACGGTGCAGATGCGTTCTCACGGTGTTGACCGGTAGGCCCAGCGTCCGGGCGATCTCCTCGTACGAAAGGCCTGCATCGTAGCGCAGGGCGATTACAGTCCGATGCTCGGGCTTTAGCCTGTCCACAGCCTTCGCCAACCATTCCAGCGCCTGCGCGCCCTCCAACTGCCGTTCGGGACCCGGCTCATCACCGGGGAACTCCAGCTCGGTCTGGCTGGCGTCCGTGAAGTCCAGAGGCCGGTGCTTGCGCCAGACGTCGTGAGCAACGTTGACCGCGATCCGGGCCAGCCAGGGAAAGACCTCGTCCTCCACCGGCAGCGACGCCCGCGCTTTCCACGCCCTCAGCCAGGCCTCCTGGACGACCGCCTCGGCCTCAGACCGATCGCTCGCCATCCGCCGGACCACGCGGTACAGGCGCGAGGTGTGCAGTTCGACCAGCACGTCGAATGCCGCCTGGTCACCCGCACGGGCAGGCAGGAGCGGGTCGCCGGATGTTGCGTTAGATGCCTTCATAAGGTAAACGAACAGGATAGCGTGAAGTTTCAAAAAGAGGCGAATTCCATTTTACACCGGTCCCTTCCGGTCGTTATCGCGCGGACGGGGTCATTCGAACTGGTGACAAGCGTCCGGCCCACTAGTGATTTTTAGGACTAAAGCCTACCAACTCCGTCCGGTATTATCGGCTTAG
>JBGOYQ010000265.1:0-2993 GCA_041479735.1 Anaerolineae bacterium
TCAGGATGGTCGACATGGAGTGCATGGTCGTAGTCGCCCGCCGGCAGCGGCGGCTCGAACCTCACCGGGCGCCGAACTCCGAACAGCTCCCAGAACCGGGCGACCAGGACCAAGACCCGGTAGCGGTACTCCTGCATCTTCAACGACTGCCACTCGACGATCGAGCCCATCGCCCCGGAGACGCGTGCCTTCGTTCGCACGATGCGAAAGATCTGGCCGGCACCGCGGTACCCGATCGGGGAGATCAAGACGGCGTGGGCCGTAACGATCAGGACGCTGAACGAGATCAGAACCACCCAACCGCCCTCGGTCCACTTGCCTACGATCTGGCCGACGAAGATCGATGCCGCCAGGATCGCGGCGAAACCAGCTCCGGCGGCCCCCCACCGGCGCACCCGCCCTGTCGCTGTGGCCAAGATGTGTTTCCGGATCGCCAGGCCCATCACCATGATGGGCATGAAGACCCCCACACCGTAGTAAGGCACGGCCAGCGTTGTCTTGCCGCGGACCACAAATTGAATCAACACAGCTACCAGGAATCCGGCGGTCACCGAGCGCGTGAAGGTGCCCTGCTTGTTGCGATACACGACGATCTCGGGGATCTCACCGATGGCCACGTCACGCCAGGCCGTCGCCTGCAGGTCTTGGAAAGCCGTTAACGAGGCGAAGGCCAGCAAGATGACGGCCAGGATCTGATACGCCCAGAACAAGATCACGCCGCCCGGTATCTGGCTGAACCCGATGAAAGACAGGTTGCCAACCAGGCTACGGCCGAGCGTGCCGTCGAAGACGTTGAAGCGGATGGCGAAACTGGCCAGGAACAGCGTCGTCAGGCCCCCGTAGAAGAGGAAGGCCGTCTGGACGAAGCGGCCGATGCCGGACTTGCCGCTGTAGAAAGCCCACAGCCTCTTGAGGCGCGGTAGTTGCTTCCTTCCCCAGATGACGAGAGAGGCATCTTCGTCCTTGACGAATTGGATGCCATTCGACATCGCCTCGAGGCCGCTCAACGCGACCATGCCCTTCATCGAGGCCGTGAGCATGTGATACATCGCCTGGCCGATTGAGGCCGGCACCAACGGGCCTTCGGCGGCGACCGCCGCAACACCGCGGGATGCGGCGATAAAAAGGCCGATCGCCATGACGATCGTCAGCGTTCCGAACACGCCCAAGCCGGTGAATCCCACCTTGGCCGACTCGCCGCGCCCTCGGATGGTCACGAACCAGGTCACGAATGCCAGGGAGGCGCCCAATAGGAAGTGCCAGACCCAGTGAATCCCGTAGGAATTCGTGACCGACAGCAACTGGTCGACGCCCGACAGAGTGGAAACCACGATCGTGAAGATGTAATCCTGGATCAGGACGACGGCCACAACCAGGCTTAGGCCTGGGCTCAGGTAGCGCATCGAAGCGGTGTAGGAGCCGCCGCCCTCGTTGAAGATCCCCAACGAGTACATGTACAAGGCGCCGAAGACAAAGTTGGCGAACGCGATCAGGCCAACGGCGACGTAGGCGTACTTCTGCAGCCCGTATGGGTGCAGGGCGCTCATCATCTCACCGGTGGCGTAAAAGAAGGAGGTGAAGTAGTCGATGCCGAACAGCGCGACCGCAGCCAGTAGGCCGATCTGGCCGGCGCCATGGATGTGCGCGTCCTCCTCGCGTTCCCGCGGGGCAAAACGATAGGCCAGAATGAAAATGGCGATCAGCAGGATGACCGACAGCATCGGTATTACCTATGGGAGTCGGCGCCGCGTTTGCGCGCCGGCGCTGGGGCCTGGAAGGCCAACTGCAGAAGCAGCAGCTCTTCGGTCAGATGTTTGCGCGTGGCCGGATCCAGGCGGGTGTCCTGGGCGACCTTGACCTGTTCCTCCTCGGCCGCCCGCACAACAAACGCGGGCACGAACATGATCCGTCCGCCCGGGATGACCTCGAAGTCGCGGCTGCGCATCTCCAGGTCCTGGTCATCGAAATACGGCAGGCTCAGGCTCAACCCTCGATTGAGGTCGTTGGCGGCGGCGCGCTGATCGATAATCGAAATGATCTCCCGCGCCTGGTAGCGAGCCAGCGCCCTACCCTGGTTGACCAGCTGGCCCAGCATCCCGTAGCGTTTGCGCTGGTACTCTTCGTCCGCCACCATGTACGGGGCCAGCGAGACGGCAGCATGCAGGATCCCCAGGAAGCGCTGCATCGACTCGACGTGCGCCTGCGCCTCCGCCAAGGAGCCGATCAACAGACGGTCATCCTCATCGAAGGCGACCCACTGCGGGAGGTAGAAGCGCCGCGCGGCCGGCACATACGGGACAATCAGGTCACCCCGATTGCTCTCCGCCTGAGCCTCCTCGGCAATCGCGTCCGTGGTCGCCGTAATGGCGGATTCGGGCTCCAGGCCCGTGGAGGTCGGCCGGCTCGGGATCGACTCTCCCTCGGCTGCGGCGTAGGTCACGGATCGGCCCTCCGGCAGCATCGCGTGCACCATGTGCATGGCGGTCGCGTGGCGCATGAGGCGCGCGCTGGCGGCCACGGCCGCTTTGCCGCTCTGCTCGAGCTCGATCAGACGTTGGCGGGCGACTACCCGGATGTCCTGGCGGGTTAGCCGATCGACCAGCCCTCCGACCATCTGCTCGCGCAAATCCTTGGGGACCGCGACCAGCTTGCCGTCGCCCTTCTTGGGCCGCTCGGCCACGACCTGGTCCGGGAACGTGAAACGGGCCTGGGATTGGTTGGCGATCAACCCCTCGGCCAGCTGCCGGGCCTGAGACTCGAGAAATCGCTGGATGAGCCGGGGCTGCGCGTGAAACAGGGTCTCCCGTTCATCAAGCTCCTGGCGGAGATGCCGCGCAGGCGCACCACTGTCGGCTGCGCCTGCCTCGGATCGTTGCGAAGGATTGGGCATCGATTCCTGTTCCATGGCATACCCTTTACGCTCAGGGGATCGCGCCTCCCAGACTGGTGGGACGCCGGGCGACGTGGAAGGCCGTTTCGGTCGGGCTGCAGGA
>JBGOYQ010000266.1:0-2967 GCA_041479735.1 Anaerolineae bacterium
AGGTCGATGGCTTCGTTTGGGCTGGAGATTTGGGCTTCCTTGCCTCTGACCAGGATCTTCCCTTCGTCAGGATGGTACAGGCCGTACAGGATGTTCATCAACGTCGTCTTGCCGGCGCCGTTCTCGCCCAGCAGCGCGTGGATCTCGCCGGGCTCGAGCGTCAGGCTGATGTGGTCATTGGCAAGGACACCGGGGAATCGCTTGGAGATGTCTTGGAGTTCGAGCAGAGGAGGCATACGCGCTGCTTGCCTCATTAGCGTTCGGCGGTGCCGGGCGATTGCCCGGCACCCCCGAGTGAGGGCTGACGATCAGGCGCTTACTGCTGCAGCGCCGCGACGCCGGTCTTGACCGCGCCGCTGATCAGGTCTGCCTTGACCTGGTCGAGCTCCGCCTTGAGCGCGGCCGGGATCTTGCTGTCCAGATCGTGGAACGGCGCAATGCTGACGCCGTTATTGGCCAGCGTGCCGACGTAGTTGGTGCCACCCGCGAACGTGCCGTCCATTACGGACTTGATCGTGTCGAAGACGGCCACGTCCATGTTCTTCCGAACGCTGGTCAGCAGGACCGGGCAGGCATCCGCCACGGAAACGCACTGGTCCGTGTCGACGCCGATGGCGTAGACATTTCCGGCTTCCTTGGCCGCCGTGAAGGCGCCGTTGCCGGTCAGGCCGGCCACGGGCATAACGACGTCCGCGCCCTCATCGATCAAGGACTTGGCCGAGGTCTTGCCCTTGTCCGGATCGGTGAACGTGCCGGTGAACAGACCCTTCCCCTTGCCGCCGTCGGCCTTGGTGTCCCAACCCAGCACCTGGACCTTCGTGCTGTGTTTGGTGTTGTAGTACTCGACACCAGCCTGGAAGCCCGCCATGAAGATGGTGACGGTCGGGATCTGCAGGCCGCCGAAGGTGCCGACCTTGCCGGTCTTGGACATCCCGGCGGCGAGGTAGCCCGCCAAGAAGGCAGCCTGGTCCGTCTGGAAGGTCAGGCCGCGCACGTTCGGAACTGACTTATCCGAGCCGCAGTCCTTGCCGACGACCGCCCCGGGGTAGCAATCCGGGTACGAGTAGTCGACGATGGCGAACTTGACCGCCGGATTCGCCAGGGCACCCTTAGCCGTCGCCGGGCCCAACAGGAAGCCGACGGTGACGATCATCGGGTAGCCTTCTTGGATGAATTCCTGGATGTTCTTGTCGTAGTCGGTCTGCTGCTTCGACTGCAGGAACTTGCCCTCGATCTTCAGCTGGTCGATGGCATCCTGGACGCCCTTCCAGGCCGTGGTGTTGAACGACTTGTCGTCAATGCCGCCGATGTCCGTCACCAGCGCGACCTTCAAAGCCGGCGCGGCGGTCGCGGGCACGGCGGTCGGGGCTTCCGTCGCCACCGGGGCGACGGTGGCCGGAGCCAGTGTCTCGGGCGCAGCTGTCGGCGTGGCAGCTGGGGCGCACGCGCCCAGGACAAAGGCTGCCGCAATCAATAGCGATAGAGCGGCATACAGCTTCTTCATATTTCCTCACTCCTTAGGGTGTTTTCGGGAGAACCTCTCCCGTGTGGAACCGGGGTTGGATGGGCTCGCCAGTCACATGCGCGTCTGCGATCACCCCTTTCCGTCGCCGGCCATGGCGGCCGGGGGATGGTTGGATGACCCCCCGACAGACAGTATGAGAATCATAGCATGAGAACGTATCCGACGCAAACCAGGGCTCGGCCGGCCGAGGTCCTTTCGCGCCTGGCCCGCCGTGCCTAGCTCTCATCCTCGGCCCCCAAGTCGCCATAATCCAGGACTTCTCGGGCCTGGGCACCCTCCTTGGCCGGGCCGATGATGCCGCGTTCCTCGAGTTGGTCCACCAGGCGTGCCGAGCGGGTGTACCCGATGCGCATACGCCGCTGCAGAAGCGAAATCGACGCCCGGCGCATGCCGCGCACGATGCTGACCGCCTCGTCGAAGAGCGAGTCAAGGTCCTCGTCTTCCGCAGCCAGTTCCTCCCACAGGGGGGCTTGCTTGAGTGGCGCCCCGGCCGGGAGGGCGGGCGCCGAGGAGGCGGGCGCCGGTGCGGAGGCCAGCTGCTCGGTGGCAGCGTCCTTCCAGAATCCGATTAGCCGACTGAGCTCCGGTTCCGAGACGAACGCGCCCTGCATGCGCACGGGGGCCGGGGAGTCGGGAGACTGGAACAACATATCTCCGCGCCCGAGCAGCCGCTCCGCCCCGGGCTGATCCAGGATCACGCGGCTGTCCACCGATGAAGCCACGGCAAAGGCGATGCGCGCCGGGAAGTTGGCCTTGATCAAACCGGTGACGACGTCGACCGACGGGCGCTGGGTGGCGATGACCAGGTGGATGCCCGTGGCCCGTGCCAGCTGCGCCAGCCGAGTGATCACCCGCTCGGTCTCGTCCGGCGCCAGCATCATCAGGTCGGCCAGCTCGTCGATCACTACGACCAGATAATACAGCTCCTTCTTGCCCTCGGCCCGCAGGCGAGCGTTGAACTCTCCGATGTTGCGCACGCCCTCGCGGGCGAAATCGTGATAGCGCTTGTCCATCTCGCGCGAGACCCACTGCAACGCCGGGACGACGCGCTCCAGCTCGACGACCACCGGCGCAAGCAGGTGTGGGATGCCGTTGTAGAAGGTCAGTTCGACGCGTTTGGGATCGACCATCACGAACTTCAACGAGTCCGGCGTATTCTGCATCAGCAAGCAGGCGACGATGGCGTTGACGCATACCGACTTGCCTGAGCCGGTCGTGCCAGCGATGAGCAGGTGCGGCATGCCGGCCAGGTCGGCGGCAATGGGATGGCCGGACACGTCGCGGCCCAACCCCAGCGCGAGCGGCGACTGGAACTTGCGGAAGGACTCCGCCTCGACGATATCCAGCAAGGCGACCAGCTCGATCTCCGGATTGGGGACCTCGATGCCGACGAAACCCTTGCCGGGAACAGGCGCCTCGACGCGGATGGATTGGGCCGCGAG
>JBGOYQ010000267.1:0-2964 GCA_041479735.1 Anaerolineae bacterium
CCCCGCCGGGCTGATCATCGGCGTGTACGTGATGCTGACCCAGATCGCCCTCGTGATCGAGAACCTGGGAGTCTTCGACGCCTTCCGCCGCGCCTGGGAAGTGCTCAAGGCTAATCTGGGGCCGATCATCGTCATGGGGTTGATCGTGGTCGTCGGCAGCTGGCTCATCGGGTTGATCCTGGCGGTGCCGTTGATCGCCATCATCCTCCCGGTGGGATTCGCCCTGGCGCTCGGGACAAAGACCGCCGCCAACTCCGGGCTGATCTTTGCCGGGCTATGTCTGGTCGTGTACATTCCGGTGCTGATCGTTCTCAACGGCATCCTGCGGACGTACGTGACCGGCGTGTGGACGCTGACCTATCGGCGGCTGACACAGCGGCCAGGGTTAGTTCACGTGGAAGCGCCCGCGCCGACTGTGGTCGCCTCCTAGCTTGAACTTCGGCCGCCGGGCGAGGCTGTCGCGGCGGCCAATCCAGCCGCGCGAAGCGTAGGATCGTGCGCGCGTGCGCGTGGGGTAGACAATAGTGGTGGCCGGGGCAGGGCTCCGACCACCACTGGCACGAGTCGGACTGCCCGATGAAACGACCCTCCCGCATGCGGGGTCGCGGGAGGGTCTGCCGGAGGGAGGCTCAAGAGGTGACCCTGGGAATAAGTGGCAGGGGCCTCCAGGCCAACAAGGTTGGGGCGGGGAGACCCCGTCTACAGCACTATCAGGACTCGCCAGATCATATACGCTTCGAAGCCCAACAACGCCAGAAAGCCGCCGACGACCAGAGCGCGGACGACGCCTTCAACCGGAGTCAGGGGCAAATCGCCCGCTTCCATGAGCAGCTGGCCTTCTGAGACTGAGACGCTCGTCAGTGTGTCTGCCATCGGAACCTCGCATCCCTCGTGCTGCTGCCTTTATCATACGCGGGTAGCCGGCGCGCAGGACCTTTTGTAAGCGGAATGCAAGCCTGATTCCGACTCGGGAATCACCCACATGCTACAATGCTGTCATGTCGACGCCGAGCGGGCGCGCACGGGCCGTCTTCGTCGCCTTGTCTCTGCTCTTGCTCCAGACGCCTGTGGCCTTAGCCTCGCCGTTGCAGGCGAGTGTTCGCGTCTCGCCGGCCGTCATCGATCACTTCCCCCTGATCAGTATCAGCCTAACGATCATCGATGCCTCCGGCGCACGCGTCTCCGGGCTGCCGCCGGCCAGCTACCAGGTGATCGAAGACCAGAAGCCAGTCGAACTTGCCTCCGTCGAGGACGTCCTCATCGGGACACGGCAGGTATACCTGGTCAACACGACCAGCGACTTGAAGGTCCGCGACGCGGGCGGGACGAGCCGGTACAACCTGGCGCGCGAGGCGCTCTACCGTTGGTGGAGGCTGCCACAGGCCGGCATGTCCGGGATCGACGACCTGACGCTCCTGACGGCCGAAGGCCCCCTGGCCACCCACCGCAGTTCAGCCGCCGAGCTCGCCTCCGCTCTCGATCAGTTCCAGCCGTCTTTCAGTAGCTCATCGACCGGACTCGACCTGCTCCTCTCCGCCCTGGACAACCTGGCCGCCGACAAGCAGCATGCCGGCATGGACACCTATCTGATCTTCGTGACGGCCCTGATCGAGACGCCGCAGGACTTGCCAGTCACCACCGCCATCACCCGGGCACAGGCTGCCGGGGCATCCATCTTCCCGGTCTTGTTGGCGCCGGCCTCGGCCTTGGAGCTCCCGCAAGCAGCCGCACTGGACGCGCTCGCCAAGGGGACGGGCGGCCAGCTCGTGCTAATGGATCCAACCCAGGGACTAGCCCCCCTCGCTGACCGGATCCTCGGCCAGCGCTCCCAGGTTCGGCTGACCTACCGCTCGCAGGTTTCCACGCCCGGCCAGCACAGCGTCGCCGTGCACGTCAGCGCTCAGGGGCTCGACGTGACCTCCGACACCCGGCCCTTCGAGATCGACCTGCGCCCGCCCGAGGTGGCCTTCGTTCAGCCACCGGAGGCGATCCAGCGCCAATCCACGGACTCGAGCCTGACCCTCGAACAGCTGCCTCCCACCAGCGCGACGCTCAAGCTGTTGGTTACATTCCCGGACGGCCACCCGCGCGCGATCCGGCGGGCGGAGCTGCTCGTCGATGGCGAGGTCGCGGCCGCGCGCAGCTCGCCTCCCTTCGATCAACTCACATGGGACCTGTCTGCGGTCCAACACAATGCCACGTACAAGCTCCAGGCGGCGTTGGAGGACAGCCAGGGGCTGAAGGGCACGACAGAAGTGACGTCGGTGCGCGTCCAGGTCATCGCCCCTCGGGGAGGCCTGGGGGCGCTACGTCCCGCACTTGGACCGTTGCTGGCGGCGCTCGGCGTGCTTGTGCTGGGAGTCGTGGCAGCAGCTGTATTGGTCAACATCGGCCGACGCGGCGTCTCCACTACCGCCGGGACGACGCCGGCCGTGCAGCCGCGCCGGCCCGTGCGGCGGCGCGCCGGCATGGGACGCTTGCCCGAACCGGAGGTCGTCGAGGGCTTTCTCGCCCCGGTCGATCCCCAATTCGAAACGGTCCGCCTCATGGGCGTCGATTTGCTTTTGGGGCGGGACGCGGCCCTTTGCACCGTACACATCGATGACCCATCCGTGGATGGGATCCACGCCCGCTTGATCCGGCAGGTGGGGGGCACGTACCTGCTGCGCGACCAGGGCTCCGTGGCGGGAACGTGGGTCAACGGGGAGGAAGTCGGAGCGGACGGCCGTCGCCTAAGGCATGGTGACGTCATCCACCTGGGCCGTGTAGCCTTTCGCTTCCGCTCGGCGAACGAGCCGTCGCCTCGACCGGTGCGGGTCAGCCCGTTGCCGCAGCCGAAACCCCGGCCGAAGAGCGCCAAGGAGCCACGCGCATGATTCATGCCGACCAGCCTCACCTGACCGTCGCCGCGCTCAGTCACCCGGGTGAGACCGGCAAGAACAACGAGGACGCGTTCTCGGTCAC
>JBGOYQ010000268.1:0-2954 GCA_041479735.1 Anaerolineae bacterium
AGCGGGGTCAGTCCGGCGACCAGCGCAAGCGTGACCAGTGTGCCTCCAGGGATGATGGCCCACCAGCGCTCGTGGGATGTGGCGTACAGGATCCAGAACGCCGCAGCCAACGCGGCCAGGAAGAACGCGCCGCCCCAGTCCCCGCCGACCGCCGGAACGGCCCAATTCAAGAATATGGTCCCGGCGATGCCCAGGAATGCGAGCCCGGGGAAGAGCGCCCACCACTGGCTTCGTTCCATCCAGTAGATGTACAGGAACACTGCCCCAGCGGCCGCGAACGCCAAAGTCCAGAAAAGGTCTCCGCCCTGCCGGACGATGCCCAGGTTCTGGAGCAAGAACAGGACGCCTCCGGCGACGAGCAGGATGCCCAGCGCCAATCGCGTTTGCACTCTCCACATTGTGTTTGTCTCCCTCCCATCGGGCCACGATCGGCCCGGAGCCTTAGATCAGTTTCACCGACCCCACCCCCATGTCGATGTCGATCTCCACGCGGTTGGCCGCGCCGTCGAAGTCCGGGGACTGGTAGACATCACCGGATCGCGGGAACCGCTCCCGGTCGACGGCGATGTCGGACAGGGCGCCGCGCATGCGGATCTTGCCCTTGACCCCGTCGGGGATGCGAAGGACAACCGACGCCGCTCCGGCCTCAACGCGCACGCGCGAAATGCCCGCCGCCGGCAGGGTCACGTGCGTTTCGCTTGCGCCCGTCCGCAGCCTCAAATCAGAGACTTTGAGTTCCGAGAGGTCCATGCGCGTTTGGCTGGCACCGGTCTGCAGATCGAGTTCCAACGAGACGTCGCGGCTCAGTCCCAGCGTCCAGTCCAGCGCGCCCGCCGCGCTCCAACCCCATGGCCAAGCCCAGCGCGTGAAGTCCTCCGGCGGCCGGAGGTCGACGTCCAGGGTGTCGCCCTGTAGGCGGACGCGCTGGTCCAGCCCGCCGCCGAACGTACCGGAGACCAAGGCGCCCGGATCCGCCGAGGCGTCGACACGGAGCTGCCCCGCGCCATGACGCACGTGGACACTGGCTTTGGATGCGCCTTGGAGGGGAATGCTGGCGGATTCCGCCGCCAGGCTGCCGCGCGGTCGGAAGATGCTCAAGAGCGACCAGATGCCGATCAGGATCAGCACGACCGGCCACAAAACGGCGCCGACGGGAAACGTCAGAACTCCCAGATTGCGGAGGAAGAGCAAGCCTCCGATGAGGACCAATGCGCCACCCCAGAATAGTGCTCCGCGATGCATGGTGCGAGCCTCCTTGCGAAAGTCTAACCTGTCCGTCGCACCCGCGGTCAGCGGGTGCGCCAGAAGGATCGGACGAGGAAGATCAGGCCGGCGAGGATGATGAGCACCGGCCAGTAAGGCCCCAAGATGCGAGGGCCGCCGACGAACGCGCTGAAGGCCAGGGTGAGCGTGAGGCTAATCACGATCAACCAGGCGCCCCCGCTGAGCGAGCGGCGGGTATTCTCGCCCAGCAGGCCGGCCAGGATCAAACCAACCCCGACGAATCCGGGGATGAGGGCCCAGGCATACGTCCAGCTGGTCCAATTGCCGGTGGCGTTCTGCCAGTAGAGCAGCGTGCCGATCCCGGCCACGACGCACGCCGGGACAGACATGGCCGGCGCGCCGACCAACAGCCCGAAGAAAAACAGGAGCACCCCCACGGACACGACGATCATCGGCCACCCGAAGCCGATGGACAGCCAACTTCTCAACCCCGGGACGATCTGGCTCAGGAGGAACCAGATGCCGACCAGGATCAAGAGGACCCCGCCGACAAGACGGGAACGTTGTGCACGACTCACGGTATCCCTCCCTGAACGCGCGCGACCGCGCGCTTCACACGCATCTACGCCGGCCCAGCCCAAAGGTCGCGCCTGGGTCTTGGCGCCGCCGACGAGGCCGGAGACGGACAGCGTGCGGAGTTCGAGGCTGAGGCAGGGCATCTGCGGACCCCCAAAGTATACGTGCAGAGGCGCGGAGGACCTCATGCTCACGCGGGGTCGGCGCAATCGCGCCGGCCCCGCGTAGACGGGCCCGATCGGGGCGCCCGGCGCTGACAAGTCGCTTGATTTGATCGTGTAGGCAGGAGGGATCTCAGGATCGTCTGGTACCCAGGCCCCCTTGACGGCTGTCTGACCGCGTTTGATAATGATACCGACCGGTCGGTCTGATTAGAACACTCATGAGCCCGCGATTGACAGGACCCGAAACACAAGCCCGCATCCTGGATGCCGCCGCAGCCTGCTTCGCGGGCGCCGGCTACGATGCCACCGGCGTGGCCGAGATCTGCCGCCGCGCCGGCGTCAGCAAGGGCGCCTTCTACCATCACTTCGCCACCAAGCACGACCTGTTCATGCTCCTGCTCACTCGCTGGCTGGCCTCCCTGGACGTGCGATTGAGGTCGGCGCAGGGAAGCGCAGGCAGCGTGCCGGATGAGTTGATCTCGATGGCGGGCATGGCGGCCGGGGTGTTCGAGGCCGCCCGTGGCCAATTGCCCATGTTCTTGGAGTTCTGGACCAAGTCGGCGCGGGACCCCGAGGTGTGGCAGGCCACGATCGCGCCATACCACGGGTATCGAACCTTCTTCGCCGACCGGATCCGGTCGGGGATCGCCGCAGGTAGCCTGGCACCGGCTGATCCGGATATGGCCGCCAGCGTGATCGTCGCGCTGGCAGTGGGGATGCTACTCCAAGGGCTGCTCGATCCGACCGGGGCCGATTGGTCGCAGTCGACCGTAAGTGGAATCCAAATGCTGCTGAATGGGATGCGGCGGAGGTGACAGTGATGATCCTCTTAACGGGCGCGTTCGGGAACGTCGGCACAAGCACGCTACAAGAACTGCTCGCCCGAGGCTACAGGGTGCGCTGCTTCGATGTGCCGACACGCGCCAACCTCCGCGCCGCGCGCCGTCTGGGTGCGGAAGCCGAAGTCGTTTGGGGCGACCTGCGGCGGTA
>JBGOYQ010000269.1:0-2946 GCA_041479735.1 Anaerolineae bacterium
TGACGATAGCCAGCCCCAGCCCCGAGCCCTTCTCCTTCAGGGTGTCCGGCCGCCGAGCGCGATAAAACTTCTCGAACAGCCGTGCCTGGTCGGTCGGGGCGATCCCCACCCCGGTGTCTTCGACACTGATCAGCTGGCGGCCATCGTGTTGACGCGCCCGCATCGTGACCCGGCCCCCCGGCTGGGTGTACTTGATGGCGTTGTCCACCAAATTCGCGATCGCCTGGCGCAAGAGCGTCGGATCCGCCTCGATCGGCCGCATGCCCTGTACCAAGTCGACCTCGAGTGAGATGCGCTTGTTCAATGCCTGGGGCCGATAGGCACCGGCCACGTCCTGTACCACGTGATCGATGGTCACCGCCTCCAGGTTCAGTCCAACGCCGGCCTCGATCCGTCCCAGGTCCAGCAGGTTGTCGACGAGCTGAGTCATTTGCTCGACGCTCTCAGAGATCTTGCGGACGAACTCCTTCTGCTGCTCGTTCATCGCACCGACCATCGAGAGCATGGTCGCGTACCCGCGCATCAACGTCAGCGGGGCGCGCAAGTCGTGGCTAACCGTCGACACGAACTCCGACTTGAGCATGTCGAGCTTCTTGAAATGGGTAACATCCCACAGGATGCAGACCCTCCCGCCGGGCTGGATGTCGGAGGCCGTGGCGAAAAGGACCCTGCCCCCGGGGAGCGTGACCTCCGCCGTGCGCATCTCGGATCCGGCCCGCAGAAGCTCGAGCACCTCGGGGGCAGTCACCCACTCCGTGGCCGGCTTACCCAGTGCATCCTCGGCGTTGCCGCGCAAGACCGATTCGGCCGCCGGGTTGGCCAGCGACACGCGGCCCCGGCCGTCCGTGACCAGGACGGCGTCCGGCGTCGCCTCCAGGACGGCCGCCAGGCGGCTGCGCTCTTGCTCCGCCTGCTGGTACAGCCGGGCGTTCGCCACAGAGATCGCCAGCTGCCCGGCGACAATGGACAGCAGGTTGCCTTCCTCCTCGGAAAAGGGGTGCGGCCGCCGGAAGCCCAGCCAGATGGCGCCTACGAACTCGTCTTCATCGCGCATGGGCACAGACATCAGGCCCTGAATCGGCTCGGTCAGGTCCTTCTGGTGGAGCACCGCCTTGGCCCGCGCCGGGTTTTCGAGGTAGAAGGCTCCGCGCTGGTGGCTCAGTGCCAAGACCTGCGCGTCCAGGGACTTCCAGTTGCCCGGATCCCTTCCCGCCCGATACACCTCTAGCCGCGCGTTCTCCTCGCCGGGCGGAGGGGACAAGGCCAGGTTGACCAGATCCGCCCGCAACAGGCGCTGCACACCCTGCAGGATCGGCGGCAAGGCCATCGGAAGGTCGAAGGTCGAGGACATCTGCTTGCTGGCAGCCAGCAAAAGGTCCATTTCATTCAGGCGAGACTGGAGCGCGCGCCGCATGCGCTCGAACGACGCGGCCAGGCGGGCGATCTCATCCTCGCCGGCGACGCGCACCGGCTGAGCCAGGTTCCCCTCAGCAATCGACTCGGCTACGCCCGCCATGCTGCGCAGAGGCCGCGTCAGGCGCCGGCTGCCGGCGTAGACGACGGCCATCATCAGCGCGAAGACAATCACGATGACGGCGAAAAGCCGCGTGGCGATCTGCGCCGCGAGCGTATCTACGACGCGCTGCGGGACGCTGATCACGACACGCCAGGGATAGCCCTCAACCGCAAGCGCCAGGGTCATGCGGCGGGTGCCGTCCGGCGCCGTATCTGCCACGACCCCGCCGGAGCCCGCATCGGGGACGTCGACCGTTTGCATCAACCGGCGTGGATCGGGATCCATCACGACCCGACCGCGGTCATCAGCCAGGTAGGCTTCCCCGTCTTGGATGGATAGCAGCCGGGCCATGACCGGGACGAGGAAGGGATTGGCGGCCAGATCCGTCCACCCGGCCACCGCCCCGAGTGTCTTGCCACCGTCCGCGGCGACGAGGGGCGCCAGGAACACCAGGCGTGCGCCCTGGCTCCCCGGCAAAGGCGAGACGATCGTCTCCTGGGGTATCCCCTCCAGCGAGACGGCCAGCGCCGGGCCGATATCTTCGGTCGAGAAGGCCGGGTCGGGCGATGGCGCCTCTGCCAGCGGCTTACCCGAAGGGTCGAAGACGACGATGTGTGCGAAGAACGGCACCCGCCGAAGTGTTCGGTCCAAAGCCTCCTGATTGATCGATCCCGCCACGACCTGGCCGACCAACTCGTCGGCCTGCTCGCGGATCAGAGAGCGGCCGGTCTGGACGAAGTACGGGATCCCGCCAGCCACCAAGTCCGCAGTCTGAGTCATTTGCGTCTGCACCAGGTCTTGCGCCGAGGCGCGTGCCAGGAGCCAATCCCCATAAAGCATGACGCCGCCGCCGATGATGCTGAGCAGGGCGAAGGCCGTCAGCATTCTCCCCGCCAGGGAGCGATTGTACGGGCCGGCGACGAGGCGTGCCGGCCGATACCAGACCTCGGGCACGACGATCCGGATCGCTTCGCATACCACCCCGGCGCTGCCGGCCTCGAGGATTGCCGCCAGCATCGTGGGTGTCAGTCGCGACAGGGAGTATTCGACACCATCGACCAGACTGCCGCCGCTGTTGACGAACAGCTCGACCGCGCCGAGGGCCCCGAAGAGCATTCCGACGATCAGGCTGGTGAACAACGGGCTGCGCGCCGCGCGTCCGGGCACCTCGGCGTAGTCCTGCCGCAGCATCCATGCCGCCAGCCCCGCTTGGAGGGCGAAGTGGGCTGGCGTCAAGAGGCTGAGCGTACTCCAGCCTCCGCGGGCCAGCCCACCCAGCAAGGCCACGACGGCGGCTTGCCATCCGCCCAACAACCCGGCGGCGAGCATCCAGGGCAGGGAGCCAAACAGGGAGAAGACGGGGGCCGACGGCTCGCGCGGCAGGCCCGGCGCGGGCAGCGCACCGGGAACCGGCAATCGAAAGACCAGCA
>JBGOYQ010000270.1:0-2927 GCA_041479735.1 Anaerolineae bacterium
CCCCGAGGCAGGCCCCGCCCACGGGCGAGCTCGACCCTGGCGTCTCCTTCGACCAGGCGGTCGAGGCCGTTCGAGAGACAATCAGGATTCACGAGGCCCAGTTGGAGGATGACGCCAAGGGGTATTGGAAGGGAGGCGGCTCTTAGACCGGCTGGGTCTCCCCATTCGCGGGAGACCGGGGCTTGATGCGGTGTCCGGTGATGGTGTTTACCAGACCGGCGAGAATCTGTCGGCGCCAGGGCTGCGCACGCGTTCAGGCAGGGCCCGCAGCTCCGGAGTCTGGCCGAAAGCTCATCCGACCAGCGATCGGAGACCAGTGGATCCAGCTGTAGAAGCTATGACGCTCTGCGCAGGGCCTCACGGGCGTCGTCCAGGGGATGCAGCTGCCCCTCTTCGTCCGCGTAGCTCCAGTGCTCCCAACCGTTGCAGGGTTTGCCTCCCAGCAAGTGACGACCGGCGGCATGGATCGATCCCTCAAAGTCCGGCAACCGCAACTGGCCGTCGGCTTTGACTGTGGCTGCGATCTGCCGATCCCCTTGAAAGTACACCTGCTGGCCAGGACGGATCAGTCCGGCTTCGAGCAGATTGCCCAGTGAGACACGCGGCGCGAGCCGCCGGCGATCCTGAACATCCCAGGCCGCGGCATCGTCGGCCGGCGGCCGCACCGCCTCGATCCGCTTCCGCGCCATGTCGATGTAACCGGCCTCCCGCTCGATCCCAATCCAGTCCCGCCTCAACCTTTTGGCCACCACGCCGGTGGTGCCGGTCCCGAAGAACGGGTCCAGGACGACGTCGCCTGGCCGGCTGCTCGCCAAGATCACCCGGTATAGGAGCGCCTCAGGCTTCTGAGTCGAGTGTGCTTTTCGACCGTTCTCTCGCAACCTCTCCGCCCGGCCGCAGATCGGAAGCAGCCAGTCGCTGCGCATCTGAAGCTCGTCGTGCACGGCTTTCATCGCATGATGATTGAAGGTGTAGCGGGAACCCTTGTCGCGCGCAGCCCAGATCAAGGTCTCATGCGCATTGGTGAATCGGACGCCGCGGAAGTTGGGCATCGGGTTGGTCTTGATCCAGATCACATCGTTCAGGATCCAGTACCCCAGGTCCTGCAGGATTCCCCCGATGCGAAAGATGTTGTGATAGGTGCCGATGACCCAGAGCGTCCCGGACGGCTTCAGGACCCGCCGACAAGCGGCCAACCAGCCGCGCGAGAAGGTGTCGTAGGCCTCGAAGCTTTCAAAATGGTCCCAGGCGTCCTCGACCGCATCGACGCGCGTCATGTTCGGGCGCCACAGCTCCTGGGACAGCTGCAAGTTGTACGGCGGATCGGCAAAGATCAAGTCGATCGACGCTTCGGGCAGCTCGGTCAGCGCCTGCACGCAATCCGCATGCAGGATTTGGTTTACGGGGAGACTACTGTCACTCACGGTCAACCTCACCGATCGGAATCACCGTAGGGGCACGATCCCAGGGATTGCCACCCTCGGGGTGTGCGATCGTAACACTCGCAGTACGACGTCCCCACACCCGGTTCCACGGATCGCCATAACAAGAAGCGGAATTGCCGAAGGTAGCACTCCCGGGTCGCCTCGTCCGACGTCGAAACACGGTACGCAGTGGAAAGGCCGAGACCCTTGCTTTCCGGCTCGGTGATCAACCACAACCGGACTTCACCGGGCGTGCCTTGGCCGAACGCGATCTCGCCGCGCACCGCCAGCGTCATCACCGCTATCAACACGACCAGCCCCGCCGCGCCGATCAATACGCTCAGGATGCAGCCGGCGGCGGGTGTGAGGCCGCTCGGCCGCGGGCTATCTCCGGAGGATCGCGGGGCCGAACTCATCCACAGAGCCTTGGAGAGTCCTCCCGGTGCGGCAATCTAGATGTAGAAGCGATCGCGATCGACCTGTTCACGCAGGATGCGTAACTCCTCCGCACTCGGGGGAGGGTTCGACTCGATCCGATCGGCGAGGCCGAGCTCGAAGCCGGTCTCTGCTACAACCTGGTCGACGTCGACGCCGGGCTGGGTGGCGAGGAGCTGCATGCGCCTGGTCCCAGCGTCGAACCCCAGGATCGCCAGGTTAGAGACCACGCGGTAGGGCCCGGTATCCGGCGGCAGGCCGGCCGCCTCGCGGGCGCCGGGACCGGTCAGGTAGCCGGGCGTCGTTACGAAGTCGACCTTCTCGACGAAGCGTTGCTTGCCGTGCCGCATGATAGCGATCGTCCGCCAGCAGAGTGAGCCGACATCATTGGCGCCTCCGCTGCCCGGCAACCGGACCTTGGGGTGGTCGTGATCGCCGATCGTCGTGCTGTTCAGGTTTCCATACGGATCAATCTGGGCGCCGCCCAGGAACCCGTACTCGATGAAGCCGCGCTGGGCCGCCTCGACCACCTCACAGATCCCGGTGGCGGAGAGCGCGCGGTGGAAGGTCCGCCGTTCTCCGACTGCTCGAGGCAAGTCCTCCAGGATCGCCCCCAGGCCTCCGAACTCAAAGACCATTACGAGATTGGGGGCTTGCATGCGCTGCGCCAGCGAGGCGGCCAGCATGGGGATGCCGGTGCCGATGAAGGCCGTCGTGCCGTCCTCCATCAGCCTGGCGGCCGTGCAGATCAAGAGTTCCGTCGGGTTGTAATCGGCCTGGCTCATGCCCGCCTCCCCGCCGACGGCGTCCGCAGCGCCTCGAGCCGTTCCCGGCCGACGAGATCCAGGTACGCCTGATGGTCCTTGACCCCGTGCACGTAACGCTCGAGGTAGTCGCGTGTCGTGGCCTCCTCTTTGGAGGCCTCGACCCAGGCGCGAATCTGCTCTTCATCGCGCTCGTATATATAGGCCATCTCGCCCGGATGGGAACCATAGGGCGCCTCGACAACGGCATCGACCAAGTAGTAAGGGATGATCGTTCGATCCGGCTGGCGGCGAATCTCCTCGG
>JBGOYQ010000271.1:0-2924 GCA_041479735.1 Anaerolineae bacterium
CCTGGGCGGCGGCGACGTCGTCCGGATTCGGGCCGTCCTTGACCTTGTCGTACGCCCGCTGCGCATCGTCGACCGCCGCCTGCGCCGCCGCCACGTCGGCATCATAGATGGCCTGATCGGCCGGCGATGGGGAACCCAGGTACCAATTCACGACGGCCTGGGCGCTGGCCCGCTTCGACTGGGCCGAGGACAGGTTTGCCTGCGCCGCGACTTGTGCCTGCTCCAACTTCGACTGTAGGGGGGAGCCTGCCGGCGCACCGTGCAACGCAGAGCTGGCGGCCCGGTAGTCAGCTTCGGCCGCCGAAACCGCATTCTGCGCGAAGCCTACGTTCGCTTCGGCGCCATTGAGCGTCCCCTCTGACGCCCGGTTGCCTTGTTGATTGGTCCAGCGGATGTACTGTACATGCCGCAGCGTCTGCATAGCGTTGGCCAAGTTCACCTCGGCCTGCGTCTTGGCGCTGTTTGACTGCAGCAGCTGATTAAGAGCCTCTTGTGCGTTGATCAGGTCGACCTGAGCCTGGGTGATCTTTCCCGGGAGGGATGCGGGGTCGAGTTGGGCGAGCACCTCGCCTTTGGTCACCTTATCACCCGGCTGGACGTCGACCTCGCTGACCGTCCCACTTGTCTTGAAGGCCAGCGTCGCCGATTGATTCGGACGCACCGTCCCAGTCGCGCCGACCTGCGCCGTGAGGGTGCTGATTCGGGCACGGACCGTCTGGACGGTCGAAGTCGAGGCCGTTGTCCGGGCCCGATAGGCGCGGTAGCCCAGGAAGGCGCCGCCTACAATCAAGACGGCCGCGAGGGCGATGACCCACGGTCTTTTCAGGTACTGTAGAACGGACTTCATGCCGGGTCTTCCTCAAGTGGTTCAAGTCCAAGGGCGTGAGCGCCCACCATGGATTTCGATCGAGCCAATGTCTCCCACGGCGTTACTGCCTCGTGGGCCACGCCGCGGAGGCGGCTCGAGATTAGCGCCCAGGCTGCCAAGAACAGACACAGGCTCGAGAACACATTCCGGCCCGACAGCAGGAGACTACTCATAGCGCAGCGCCTCCACGGGCTCCAGATCCGAAGCACGCTTTGCGGGATACAGGCCGAAGAAGATGCCGATCGCCGCCGAGAAGAGGGTCGCTAGCAGGATCGCGTCCAGGCTGACCGCCGGGCTGATGGTGGAGTTGTTGGCTTTGGCGATGACGCCGACGAGAATGGACAGCCCCCAGCCTACCAGGATGCCAATCAGGCCACCGGCCAGGCTGAGGAGCAGTGATTCGGTCAGAAACTGAACCATGATGTCCAGCTTGCGGGCACCGATGGCCTTGCGCAACCCGATCTCACGCGTCCTTTCGGTGACCGAGACAAGCATGATGTTCATGACGCCGATCCCACCGACAAGCAGGGAGATTCCGGCGATCCCGCCCAGAAAGATCGTCAGGACATTGGTTATGGTAGTGGCCGAACTGAGCAGGCTCTGCTGCGAGGTGATGGTGAAGTCATCCGTCCCCCCGACCGGCGTCTGGTGCCGGGATTCCAGAACACTGGTGATTTGGTCCTGGGCATTCTGCACCTGGTCGGCACTGGCCGCCTGCACCATGATCATGTCGACCCCGTTGGCCACAGTCCGGCGTGTGCTCAGCCGCGACTGCGCCGTCGTCAAAGGGACGATGATCTGGTCATCGGGGTTCTGGAACCCGGAGCCCCCGACCGCATTCAGCACTCCGATCACAGTAAAAGGGTGACCGCTGATCTGGATCGTCTGGCCTGTGATCCCGGAATGGGTTCCGAAAAGGTTGTCGGCGGTGGTAGGGCCGATCACGGCAACCGCCGCCCGGCCCAGGATTTCGTCGGCGGTCAGGAACTGGCCTTCGGCCATGGTCAGATTGCGCAAGGTGTCGTAACCGGTCTCCACGCCCAGGACCTGCGTATTCGTGCTCTGGCCATTGACGGTGACCTGACCTCGCGCGTTCAGCAGCGGCGCCACGGCTACAACCGAAGGTGAGTTGGCCGGATCGGCGATGGCGCTCGCGTCATCTAACGTAAGCGGCTTGGCGTTGCGCACGTTGCGGGCTCCCGAGGAGACGAAGAGCAAGTTGGTCCCAACGCTGCTGATCGAGCCGGTAATCGTGTTCTGAGCGCCGCGGCCGATCGCCAGCATCGCAATTACGGCCCCGACGCCGATGACGATGCCCAAAACCGTCAGCGCGGAGCGGAGTTTGTTGCCGACCAGGCTCTCGAGAGCCTCTATGACGTTCTGCAAGAAGTCCATTTTCCACCTACCCTGCACCTACGACCTTGTCGGGATGGCCATCATGGTCGATCAAGCCATCAAGAAGCCTGACGACGCGTTGCGTCCGCGTGGCAATAGTCGGGTCGTGCGTAACAAATACCAGCGTGGCGCCGCGTGTTTTGTTCAGCTCGAGGAGGATGTCCATGATCTCTGCGCCGGACTTAGAGTCGAGGTTGCCCGTCGGCTCGTCGGCCAGGATGATGGCAGGATCGTTCACCAGCGCCCGGGCGATCGCCACGCGCTGTTGCTGTCCCCCGGACAGCTCCATGGGGCGATGGCGCAGGCGGTCGCCGAGCCCCACGGCCTCCAGGGCATCGGTCGCCCTCTGACGCCGGCCTTCTTTCAGCCCGGCGTAGCGCATGGGCAGCTCGACGTTGGCCAGGGCCGTCTGTCGACCGAGCAGGTTGAAGTTCTGGAAGACGAATCCCACTTTCCGGTTCCGGATCGCGGCCAGCTGGTCGTCGCGCAGATCCGAGACCAGCTCACCATCCAGCCTGTACTCCCCTTCGCTCGGATGGTCGAGGCAGCCGAGCAAATTCATCAGCGTGCTCTTCCCCGAGCCCGAAGGGCCCATGATCGAGATCACTTCCCCGCGGCGGACCTGCAAGCTGACGCCGCAGAGCGCCTGGACCTCGATCTC
>JBGOYQ010000272.1:0-2887 GCA_041479735.1 Anaerolineae bacterium
GGGCGAGATCGGACACACCAGCGTCGACCCGCAGGGGCCGCGCTGTGACTGTGGCAACCGAGGGTGCCTGGAGCTGTTCACCTCGGAGCGCCGGGTGGTTCAGCTCGTCGAGGAGCGGCTGGCGACTTCGGATGGGGGACTCCTCCCTTGGCTGACTGCGGCTGGGGGGGCGAGGCTCACCCCGTCGCTTGTGTATGAAGCCGCCGCCGCCGGGGACCCGCTGGCGCGAGAGGTCCTGGCGGATGTCGGCTTCTACCTGGGTGTTGGCATCGTCAACGTGATCAACGTCCTCGACCCGGAGGCGATCGTCATTGGCCGGGGCATGGCGGCCGCGGGTCGGTACATCTTGGACCCCGTTCGCGCGGTGGTCAGCGAGCGAGCATTCCCCGGGGCTGCTCACGATGTGCGCATCCAACTGGGTGTACTTGGCAGCCAGGCACCCGTGATCGGCGCCGCGACCCTGGTGCTCAGCGAGTACTACGCAAACCCGCTGCAGGTGGGAGGGCGACGATCGAGTTGAAGGACTGCGCCCCGGGCCTGGAGGACCACCTTTCGAGCCTCGTCGCGAGCGCTGGGGCCGCTGAGCCGTAGCGCCGAGTACCGAGCGCCGGCGGGCCGGCGCAGGAGGAGGATCCGGGTGCAAACACGGAAACCGGTGGCGGCGCTGGTCAGCGTCGTCTTCGCCGTCTCGGCATGCGCCGGCGCCGCGTCGCCCAGCCCGTCGGCTGGTGCCGTGTCGCAGGCTCCCAGTGCGGCCCCGTCCGCTGCTCCCTCGACTGCGCCGACGACGGCTGCACCGATCGAGCTGACGGTGATGGAGCATCAGCAGCTGCGCATCGACGCCCTCAAGCAGGTCCTGCCGGGCTTCGAGGCGCAGGAGGCGGCCGCTGGCAAGAACGTCAAGGTCAAGCTGATCGAGAACGTCAGCAACGACCAGGAGTTCCAGACCAAGATCACCCTCGACTACTCGACCGGCAACGCCGCCGACGTCATCTCCTACCCGGGCAGCTGGGTCCCCGACTTCGCAGCTGCCGGCTACCTGCTCGATCTGACCGACCGCCTCAAGGCCTGGCCGGACTGGGAGCAGCACTTCTGGAAGGTGCTGCGCGACCGGACCGTGAGCGAAGACGGCAAGAACTGGTGGATGCCAAACGGTGCCTTCTACCAGGCGCTCTGGGTGCGTAAGGACGTTCTTGACGCGAACGGTGTCAGCACCGAGCAGCCGAAGACATGGGATGAGTTGATCGACCGCGCGAAGGAGCTCCAGGCGAAGCTCGGCGACTGCAACGGCGGGGATGGCAAGTGCGCCTTGCAGTTGGAGGGCGGCCCGCAGTGGGGCACCGGCCCGTTCGATGAGTCCTGGGTCGACGTCTTCCAGGGCACGGGCGGGAAGCTGTACGACGACGCCACGGGCAAGTGGATCGTGCGAAGCAAGGCACTTACCGACTCGTTCAAGATCTATCAGGCGCTGGCTGACAACAAGCTCGCTCCCTGGAAGCGGTTGCTGGACCCGAACCCCTGGGAACCGACGCAGTACGTGATGTTCGGCCAGAAGGCCAGCCTGGCCATCATGCCCGAGGGCTCGTACGGCTGGATCTTCGACTTTGGCCCGACCGGGGCGGCGCCGATCCCTGACATCAACAACAAGATCATCGTCTGGCGCTTCCCGACCCAGGACGGCAGCCCCCCGTTCGTGTGGGCCACGGAGACGTGGGCCTGGACGATCGCCGCCAAGACGAAGCATCCGGACGAAGCGTTCGACTTGCTGAAGTACCTCACGTCCGGCAAGGCCGCCGCCGTCCTCTACGCTGCGGTCGGCAGCCTGGCCGTGCGCGATGACATGGCAAACATCCCGCCGTACTCGGACTACAAGTTCCTCGTCGACGGGCTCAAGGACTTCGGGGAGGCCGGCGTTTCGTTCCGCTTCCCGGTTGGCATCTCCAAGGTCCAGGAGGCCGTCGCCAAGGTCACCCTGGACCTCCTCATGGGTACGAAGGACGCGAACGCGGCAGCTGAGGACTTCGCGACGATGGTGACCGAAGGCCTCGGCGCGGACAAGGTGGAGAACGCTCCCTAGCCGCCGATCACGTCGAGGCCGCTGCCGGGATGCTGGTCCGTCCGGCAGCGGTCTCGACAAACCATCTGCAGAACCAACCTGTGCGTCGCTGCCGCCAGGCGTAGCTTCAGAGAGCGATGAACCGGGGTAACCGCCTGCTGGCCGTGCTGTTCCTCGCCCCGGCGCTCAGCCTGCTCGTCATCTTCGTCGTCGCGCCGGTCGTCTGGGCCGTAGGCCTCTCGCTGACGAACATGGCATTGGTCGGCCCGAACGTTCTGAACCCGAGGTTCGTCGGCCTGGCGAACTTCCAGCGACTGCTCGGTGACGGGCACTTCTTCGCTGCGTTCGGTCGCTCGATCGTGTTCGTGTTCCTGAGCGGCATCGTCGGCCAGTTCGTACTCGGCCTGTTCAGTGCCCTTCTGCTCACACGGCCGGGCTTGCGGGGCAAGGGCGTCATCGCTGCGATCATCCTGCTGCCGCTCGTCGTGCCCGAGACCGTGGCCGCTCTCGCGTGGGCGAGCATGCTCGAGTCAGGCGAGCTGGGGACGCTCAACCAGATCGTCGGCATCGGCGGAGTCCAGCCGGTGAATTGGCTCCTGGAATTCCCGATGCTGTCGATCATCGTCATCAACATCTGGCGGGGCACGGCCTTCGCGATGGTCCTGTTCTCGGCGGCCCTGGAGGGGATACCTCGCGAGGTCCAGGAGGCCGCGCGAGTGGACGGGGCATCAGGTCGCCAGGAGTTCTGGTACATCACGCTGCCGCTCATCCGGTTCGTGATCCTGCTCTACATGCTTCTGACGACCATCAACACGTTTGGCGTCTTCACCC
>JBGOYQ010000273.1:0-2872 GCA_041479735.1 Anaerolineae bacterium
CATCCATTGCATGCGCGACACGGGTTCGTGGAACAGGACCGAGGCGGCCGCGATCTGCACGCCCAGCACCGCCAGACCGGTGGTGACCGTGAAGGCCGTGTGCAGCGGGATGAAGCGCAGGAGCGCGGTGAGGGTGAGCACAGTGATCAAGCCGGCGATGTTGCCGACCACCTGCCAGATCAGGAATCCCCGCCAATTCGGGCTGAAGGCAGACACCTTGAAGGCGGCATTGGCGACGATATTGAACAGCGTGTTGACGCCGACCAGTGCCATCAGGGCGGCGGAGGTTGAGGATTGCGTGAGGGTCGCGAGCCAATACCGGCTACGAAACATGATGACCTCCTCGCATATGGCCTACCTAGCCATCTGTCTGATCCCTGCTTGACCATCATAGAGTAGTAACACCTTCGGCGGGAAGGCGGTCCTGGCTACCGCTTCCGGCCTGTGACCGCTTTACGGGGCCGAATAGGACTGGTAGACTCTGGTATCGTTCTGTGCGAGGGCATCATGCAGCTGCTGTCGAACTGGAAGGAAGCCATCGATACCATCCACCTGTCGCCGGGCAAGCGGATGGATTTCGTCAGCCGTTGGCTGATCATCACTCGGGCGGCCGTCTTCAGCATGACGGCGACGTCGGGCTTGATCGGCGGGTTGCTGGCGATCGCCACCGTCGCGCACCCGAACTGGCTCAACTTCGCATTGGCCGTCATCGGGCTGGTCATCGCCCACGCGGCCAACAACATGACCAACGACTACTTCGACATGGAAGCCGGCGTCGACACCGACGAGTATACGCGGGCCTTGTACTCCCCCCACCCAATCTTGGGTGGGCTGATCTCCAAACCGGGTCTGCGCAACGCAATGCTGGCCTTCAACCTAGTCGACTTGGCGATACTGATCACGCTGTGGATGCGAACAGGCTGGGTGGTGGTCGTGTTCGCGCTGCTGGGGTTGTTCATCAGCGTGTTCTACGTCGCGCCGCACATCAAGCTCAAGCATCATGGGTTGGGTGAGCCAGCGGTCTTCCTGGTCTGGGGGCCGCTGATGATCGGCGGCACCTACTATGTGACGGCGGGCACGCTTCCGCCCGCGGGCGTATGGTGGGCATGCGTGCCCTATGCACTGGTGGTGACAACAGTGCTGTTCGGAAAGCACATCGACAAGTTGGAGGTCGACAAAGCTAAAGGCATCCACACGCTGCCGGTGATCATCGGCGGGCGAGCGGCCAAGACGGCCAACGTGGTCATGATGGTCGCCTATTACCTGATCGTCGTGGCGTTGGTCCTCACACGGACGGTGGGCATCTGGGTTTTGCTGGTGGGCTTGGCGCTGCCGCGGCTCGTGCGCGTCCTGAAGATCTACCGCGACCCGCGGCCGACCGAGCCGCCGCCCGACTACCCGGTGTGGCCGCTGTGGTACGTGTCGGCCGCCTTCTATCATAACAAGCTGGCCGGGGGGATGTTCGTGGTCGGGCTGATCCTGAATTTGCTCTTGCCCGTTCACATCTAGGCGCCGGCGGCTGCGCCCTTCAGGGCGCGTCAGCGCAGGCCGAAGCCTGCGGCCAGAGACTGGTCTGTGCCACTGGCACCAACTCTCGCCCTCTCGAGGAGAGGGTAGTCCTTGTCCACGGGGGTTGGCCTCATCTGGGCGAAGCGCACCCAGCCCTCAGTCCTCAAGTTTCTCTCCACCAACCAACTTCGAACAGCCTGCTTCTGGTCCGCGGGGAGGTCAGGGGTTGAGGACGGCGAAGCGCCGATTCGGTCTAGCGGCAGACAGAACATCAATGGGGCGCCGACCGGCGCCCCATTCACTCGTATGGAGGCAATGGCGGATTCTATTTTTGGGCCATCAGCAGCTTCACATACTGCGCCCGCTCGAACGCGGACGGGTCGAGCGCCTGCTTCTGGCTGAGCTTGCCTCTGAACTCGGAGACGGTCTGGTATCCCTTCTCGCCCATCCAGGCCTCGAGCTCGCGCAACATCGTCGATAGGTACGGCACGCCGTTCTGGATAAGGGCAGAGGCAGTCTGCACCACGGTCGCCCCGGCCAGGAGAGCCTTGGCGACGTCCAGGCCGGAATGCGCCCCCGTGCTGAGGGCCAGGTCGGGCTGGATGCGACCGTAGAGTAGGGCGATCCAGCGCAACGGCAGCCTCAATTCCTCGGGTCGGCTAAGGGCCATCTCGCTGTGCAGGTCTTCAGCCTGTGGGTCGATGTCGGGCTGCAAGAACCGATTGAAGAGGACCAGGGCGTTCGCGCCGCGCCGCCCGAGCTCGGCGGCGACGTTCGCTGTCGAGGTGTAGAACGGGCTGAGCTTGACGGCGATCGGCAGACGGACCTCCTGGCGAACGGCCTCGACGACGGCATAGAGTTCGGCCTCGATAGACGCCCCTGGCTTGTTGATATCGGCAGCGACGGCGTACACGTTGAGCTCGAGGCCGTCGACCCCGGCACCCTCGAGTTGGCGAGCGTACTTGGTCCAGGCTCCCGGGCTGAAGGCGTTCAGGCTGGCGATCACGGGCATCGAGACCGCTTTCTTGGTCTTCTCTACCCACATCAGATGCTCGTCGGCCTCGCCGTGTTTCATTTTGGGAAAATACGACAGCGCTTCGGCGAAACTCTCGGACCCCACCGACAGCGCCTCGTCGAACTTCATGGAGTCGAACAGGATCTGCTCTTCGAACAGGGAGCGGATGACCAGCGCGCTGGCGCCGGCCTGCTCGGCCAGCTTGACGCGGTCGATCATGCCCGAGATTGAACTGGCGGCAACCACCAGCGGATTCTTCAGCGGGATGCCCATATATGTCGTGCTCAGGTCAGCCATCATGCCTCCGTCGATTGGGGAATGAGAAGGGTCGCTGTTCAACGGCCGGGC
>JBGOYQ010000274.1:0-2865 GCA_041479735.1 Anaerolineae bacterium
ATCCGTGCCTCCGTGGATACGTTGTCTGCGATGAGTCGGCGATGATCCCGCGGTGCCCCTCCACCTGCAGGTGAAGGGGCACCGCGGGGCCGGAAGGCAGCGCCGTCCGGCCCGGGCGAGCCAGGTCTATTCGGGGGGAATTTCCTAGAAGGCGAAGTCGACATTGATGCCGCGCGCCTTCTGCGCGTTCTTGGCCAGGAAATACCAGACGGCCGAGATGATCAGGATCCCGAAGGCAATGATCTGGGCCCACAAGTTCTTGGGGAACTCGGCGAAGTTCCAGTTCCCCAGGACGCCCAGGGCCGGCGAGAGCAGGAAGGTCACGACCATGGCCATCCCCAGGCCGCCGCCGAGCATGCCCAGCGCGGCCAGCCAGGGCATCTGCTTGCCGCTGAACCAGTCGGCCAGGTGGCTGCGCATCGGGTACAGGAAGGCGATCACGGCCAGGACGGCCCCCAGCCGCACCAGCCACACCAGGAACGTCGAGGTGGCGAACGCCTGCGGCGCCAGCACCCACGAGATCCAGATGAACCCGGCGGCACCGATCAGCGTGAACAGCAAGCCCACGTAGCCGCTGACGGTGTACTTGGCGCCCGGCGAGGCTTCATAGACTTCCTTGGCGCGGTAGGGCAGCAACGCCCCGGCCAGGCAGGTGATGATGAAGACATAGCCGCAGCCGAAAGTCACGCCCAGCGTCAGCCCCACCCACCCGTGCACCAGGTTGTACGCGAAGATGATAGGGAGGCTGGCCAGGAAGTAGGCCAGGTGGGCGTTGACCGGGGTGTGCAGCCGGTCATCGACCTTGCTGACCCACTCGGGCAGCAGCCGGTCGAGCGACATGGCGACCATGACGCGGGTCATCCCGATGTAGCAGTTGTGGACGATCTGGTGCGAGTTCAGGATGAATCCGACGGCGATGAGGATCACCACGATCGGGCTGGCGGTGACAGCGATGGCGATGATGTTCGGCCACAGGTAGAAGCCGTTGACGGTTGCCTGGGATATGGCAGACCAGTAGCCGGCCCCGGCGACGTACAGGAACTCGTCGCCGGCCAAGCGCTCCAGCCCGGCGGCCAGCAGGGCCAGCAGGATTCCGGTCACGATCAGCGAGCCGACCATGATGATGGTCTGATTCTTGAACGACCGGGCGTCCTTGATCTCACCGTTCTGCTGGGCCGAGTAGGTGGCCCACTGCAGGCTGGTCCAGGCAATGGGTGCCACCAACAGCGTGGCGAGCAGACTGAAGGGTGGGGTGGTATTGATGCCCGCCGCCTTGACCGCGTCGAGCGCCGTCTGGTAGAAGTTCGTGCCTGCTCCGGAGGCCGCCGCGAACGCGTTCAGGCGCTCGACGAAGGTTGAGGGCGGGGTGGCGAACAGGACGACGAACATGACGGCGAAGGCCAGCAGGGTGCCGTACCACATGACGTACTGCACGCGCACGTAGTTCTTGAAGCCGCTCACCAGGATCAGCATGGCCACCAGCGCGTTCGCGATGCTGGTGATAATGATGCCTGGCCCACTGACGAACCAGAGCCCAATGTTCGACATTACGACGCTGTTCATCGTGGCGCCCAGCCCCAGGAAGAGCGGGGCGAAGCCCAGGTAGGCGAGCAACCACCCGGACAGGGCCACCCACTGCAGGATCCAGATCACGTAGCCGGACATCACCACGGTGAAGGCTACGCCGCCGCCGAACACGCGGCTCTCGAACACGTAGTCGCCGCCCGAGCGGGGCAGGGCGGTGGAGAGCCAGACGTAGCTGAAGGCGATCGGGATTTCGATCAGGGTGGCGAGCAAGATGCCCCACACCATCTTGCCGCCGGGCAGCGCCCCTGGCGCCCACAAATAGGTCCAGGGGAAGATCAGTCCCATGGTAAGGATGTTGTAGATGAACGCCGAATACGGAGACATGACCCGCACGAGGCCGGAGGCTTTCCGGGTGAAGACCTCGGGGGTCGCGGTAGCAGTCGCCATTGCTGTGCCTCCCTCAGGATTAGACAGGTGCGTCGAAAGAGCGTTGCCTTGCGGACGGCTTGAGCCGGACCACCTCCCTTCGGGGCGTGTCGGCGGCTGAGCTAGCCGGAGGTCATCTGGTAACCCTCAATGTTGCCATCACTGAGGTTGACCAGGACCCCCCGCAGCCTTCCCTCCCCATACTCACTTCCGGGATTGACACACAACGTGCGGCCGATCTTGACCGCGCCGGAGGCTTCGTGGATATGCCCATGCAGGCCGAGCAGCGGCTGATGGGCTTCGATGGCCTTGCGGACCGAGTGGCTGCCGGCGCCGTACATGACCAGCTGCCCGGCCTTTGTGATAGGCGACGGCGGATCGGTGTTCCAGTCGAGCTGCGGGCAGGTGTCGAGGGTCGAGTCGACCGGCGGATCGTGGAAGTTGAAGATGCACCGGCCCATGTCCGTGACCTGGGCGATCATCCCGTCGATGACCTTGCCCAGCTCCTCCTCCGACATCTCCCGCGGCGTCTTCCAGGGCGTGGGGGTGCTGTTGCCGACGCTGATCATCGTGTGCACATCGTCGATAATAACCGCCTGGCCCTCGCAGTCGACGACTGTCGAATTGCTGCCGTCCTTCAGGATCTGCAGGACGTCAGGGTAGTCATCGTTACCGCCGGTGACGTAACACTTGATGCCCGTCCCCGCCAGGCGGGCTTCGGCCAGTTCGACCCAGGCCATCAGCCTTTGGCGGGCGAGGTCGTGGAAGACGGCGTCGACGGCGGCCCGGTCGGCCGCCAGGGCCTTGTATTCGTCCTCTTCCATGATCTTGCTGTAGAACCCCAAGATGCCGATCTTGTCCAGGATTGCCTTGAGGTCCTCTTCGGTCGTCAGATGTTCCACCGAGCCCTGG
>JBGOYQ010000275.1:0-2860 GCA_041479735.1 Anaerolineae bacterium
AACGCCATGAAGACCATGAACAGGATCGAGATCAACAGCGCCTGTTTGCTGAGGGCCAGCGCGGCCGGCAGCAACACTCCGCCGCGCGAGCGCCTGGCCTGAATCAGACCCTCGGAGACATCGTTGCCGAAGGCATGCGCATGCTGCAGGTCCAGGTAGTCACGCCGGATGAACGGACGCAGCAGGCGGTTGATGAAAGAGCCCATCTTGGCCAGCGCGTTCCCCAGCCCCTCGCCCGACCGCATCCCCAGGTACACCAGGCTACCCATGACGACCGCCACGATCACCAGCACCAGGGAGGCGATGATCTCGCCGATACCGAGTTGATCACGGCGGATCAGGACGGCCAGCCCGAGCCCGAGCACGATGAAGAAGCCCACGTAGTCGTACAGGACAGCCAAGGCCACGGCGGCTGTGACCCGCCCCGCCGGTTGGTCGCGCTGGTGACTGTCGGCGATGAAGACCGCCGCGCCGCTCACGCCGGCGGCGGGGGCGATGATGTTGACGAAATCCGCCGCCAGCGAAAGCACCAGCAGCCACTCCAACCGTTCTTTCATCCCCAGCAGGCGATAAATGGCTCGGTAGGAGGCGGCGACGTTCACGATCCACGCGAAGTGCAAGCCGACGGCCAGCGTCAGCCAACGCCAGTCGCCGCGTTGCAGAGTGACCACAACCTTTTCGACTTCAGCCGCACGCGTCAGGAAGAAATACAGCGCCAGGAGCAGAACGAGGGCGAGGACGAATTTGCGCATCTAGGCCGCTGATCAGGTCAGGAACAAGAGGAAGGAGTCTGGTTCATCGACGGACAGCGCGGTCACGGCCCGGTCGATGCGACGGACCAGCCCTGCCAGGACGGACCCGGTACCCAGCTCAATGAAATGATCCACCTCGGCGTCGATCATCCATCGGACGCTTTCCGTCCAGCGCACGCGGCAGGTCAGCTGGGCCTCCAGGTCGGTCCGGATGTCGGCAGCGGTCATCAATCGGCTGGCACCGACGTTACCGACGATGGGAACGGGAGGATCCAAGATTGGGGTAGCACGCACGGCGCGGTTGAAGTCCTCCTGGGCCGGTGTCATGAGCGGCGAATGCGCGGCGATGCTGACGGCCAGCCGGACTACCTTGCGCGCCCCGGCTGCCTGCAGCCGTTCGATGGCCGCCGACACGGCGCGATCGTCGCCCGAGATGACGACCTGCCCGGGACAATTATCGTTGGCAACCTGCACGACGCCACCCGTCGCCGCCCGCGCCTGTTCGCAACACTCGTCGACCACCTCAATGGACGGGCCCAGGACGGCGGCCATGCCGCCCGGCTGGCGCTGGCCGGCCGACTGCATCACGCGGCCGCGCTCGCGCACGAGCCGCAGGGCATCCTCGAAGGATAGGGCGCCCGCGGCGACAAGGGCGCTGAACTCGCCCATGGAGTGCCCGGCGGTGAAGGCCGGCACGAAATCGGGGTGCTTGTGCTGCAGGACGCGCAACACCGCCACCGAGTGGGTCAGGAGCGCCGGCTGCGTGTTGAGGGTGTCATTCAGGATCTCGGCCGGGCCTTCCCAGCACAGCTTGGAGAGTGGCTCGGACAGGATGCGGTCGGCTTGCCGGAACACGTCGGCCGCCGCTGGCTCGGTGGCCGCCAGGACGCGTCCCATGCCGACGGCCTGCGAGCCCTGGCCGGGGAAAAGAAAGGCCGTCTTCTTCGGGTCAATCGTCATACGAATCAAGGGGGCCGTGCAATTGCACGGCCCGTGGGTACTCTCAGTCGCGCTTGATCTCGATGACTTCGCGGCCGTCGTAGTGGCCGCAGCTGGGGCACATCCGGTGGGGCAAGTGTTTCTCACCGCAATTGGTGCAGGTCACCAACTGCTGCGGCTCGATGGCGTCATGGGCCCGCCGGCGGTCGCGGCGTCCCTTGGAGTGTTTTCGCTTCGGAAGCGGTGGCATACCTTGCTCCTTCGTGGCATCAAGACATCGCCTGCCCAGAGGCAGGCAACGGGCGGATTATAGCAGGCCTGTAACGAGGGGTCAAGCCGGACGGATGAGCTCAATACACGTGCGACACGTCAGGTTCGTCGCAGATTCTGGACAGGATCAGATGAGGTCATTCCGGCCTTACCCCCCGACCCCCTCTCCGCGGGGCGGCAAAGCTCCAAGACGGGATGGCAGGCGGAGAGGGGATTGAGTCTCGGAGGGGATGGGGGCCAAAGGCCCCATCCCCTCCGAAAACCTCTCCCCTCCCCCTGCGAGCTTTCCCAAGTCAAGTCTCCCGTCCCCACGCAGGGGGAGGGGGCATGAGGTGGGCGTTGCGAACAAGGCCTGATGAGGTGGCCAAGAGTCGGGTTGTCCTGCATGTCTCAAGTGTGAATGACCGCCACCAGCCGCACCGCGCCGCTACCTCGTCCTCCGACCAACTCGTTCTTCCTGCGCAAATGAGGCTGCGCCGTGGCCGAGCCCCTCGCCAAAGCGGTCTTTCGGACCCCGTCCGGTATAATTGCCGCATGCCCGAGGATGAGCTTTCCCATCTGGACCGGCAGGGCCGAGCCCGTATGGTCGACGTCAGCCGGAAGCCGGAGACCGACCGCTGGGCGGTGGCGAAGGGTACCGTGCACATGTCGGCAGCCACGCTGGAGCGCGTCCGCGCCGGCGACCTGCAGAAGGGCGACGTGCGCGCCGCGGCCGAGCTGGCCGGGGTCATGGCCGCCAAACGCACATTCGAGTTGATTCCGCTGTGCCACCCGATTCCGCTCACGATGGCCGAGGTCCAAGTGGAGCTCGACGAGCGATTGCCCGGGGCCGTCATCACGGCCACGATCCGCTCCGCCGGACGTACCGGCGTCGAGATGGAGGCGCTGACGGCGGTGTC